>NZ_JCAQIA010000016.1:0-78395 GCF_059621085.1 Halochromatium sp. NSM3
CTAAACTCTTGGCGCAAGCGGCAGCCCGTTCTCGACGGTCACCTTAAAAGGGCTGTTCAACAGCTCAAACATCAAGATCAACATCAGATGCTGAACCCGTGAAATCAATCTGAAGAACCTTCAGGCTGAAGGGATCAAAAACTTTTTGATGAAAAAATTCCAGTGCAATCTTACTGGCTTTTTGATCAAAAAATCGATTCGTCAAAATCCGTAAAGGTCAGATGAGGCGGCAACAGGTCCGCCGGGTTTTTATCTGAAATCTTTACGTGTGACCGATCCCATGATTCAACCTTATCTTGTCAATTACGCCGTTGCAGCGGAAATGCTTAGCGTGAGTAAGAGGCAGGTGCGTCGTCTTGTTGATCAAGGCGTGATCGAGCGTGTCTATCCCACTCTAAAGACTCCGCGAATCGTTGTTCAGTCGATTGAGCGCTATGTTGATAGCTTGCGCGATCCGGTGTATGATGTCAATAAGGGATCGGCTATGCGTAACTCCAACCCTGGAGTGAAGCAATGGCAAGGCGAAACGACAAGGACGGACTCTACAAGCGGACGGACTCGCAGAAATGGTGGGCAAGCTACACCGACGCAAGCGGCAAAAGGATTAGATGCTCGACTGGCACAGAAACCCGCAAAGAAGCGGAAGCGCTCTTAGCGAAATGGAAGTTACAGGCTCATCAGGAACGTCAGTGGGATGCTCCAGCTCTAGTGACCTTTGAGATGGTGTTGGAGCACTTTCTCAGCGAAAAGGAAAGCAAACGCAGTCACCGTGACGATCTTCTGCATACGAAACGTCTTCGGGCAAGTTTAGCAGGCGAAGATATGCGCTTGTTAACGTCAACCGCTGTTCGTGAACATATTGCTCGCAGGCAGCGTGAAGCGGTTAAAAGCGCAACGATCAACCGGGAGCTGGCGTTACTGTCAGCAGCGATTAATCTGTATAACAGGGATTTTTCAGAAGCGTTGCCGAATCCGACGAAAGGCCGAAAGTTAAAGGAACCGGAGGCTCGGATTCGCTGGATTACAAAGCAAGAAGCGGAAACGCTGATCGCTGAAGCAAAGAAGTCTGTCAAGGCACATTATCTTGCAGACTTCATCCGGCTAGCGCTGAACACGGGTTGCCGGTTACAGGAAATGTTAGGACTGGAGTGGTCACGGGTGGACCTGGAGCATCGGCTGATCTTTCTTGAAGGCCAGCATACGAAAACGGCGAAACGACGTTCTGTGCCGTTGAACAAGGCCGCTTATCAGGCGTTGGTTGCTCGGCAGGCATTCCGTGACGAACACTGCCCTAGCAGCCCTTGGGTGTTCTGTAACAAGGCTGGAGAGCGGATTGCAAGCGTGAAGAAGAGCTTTGCAACGGCTCTTCATGCAGCCAAGATCACGAATTTTCGGATTCATGATCTACGTCACACGTGTGCCGCTTGGTTGACCTCAGCAGGTAGACCGCTAGAGGAAATCCGGGATTTGCTGGGGCATAGCTCGATCACGATGACTGAGAAGTATGCTCACCTTGCCCCGGATAACGTGAGGCGAGCGGTGGATATCCTCGACCGCTAACGTCACGTTTTAGTCACGGTCGATTCTGGGCAACCCCCAGAATCGCCGTAAGTGCTTGAAAAATGGAGCTGGCGGACGGATTCGAACCGACGACCTGCTGATTACAAATCAGCTGCTCTGCCGACTGAGCTACGCCAGCGATGCGCGTGAGGATATCCAGAATCCGAAAGTGTAAGCCAGGTCGGGGCGCGACTCAATGCGTTGAGACTGACAAACTGCCCGCCAGTCAGCCAAAGCGCGCGAGGCCACGCAGAACCAGGTCGGGTTGCAGCTGAACCGGAGCCTTAAACAGCGGGGCGAGGCGCTCGGCATCGCCACCGGTGAGGATCACCCTGGGAGCACGGCCCGTTTCGTGCCCAAGCGTCTCGCGCAATCGCTCGCCAAGGGCGGCCGGTGCATGCAGGCTAGCGGCGGTGATGGCCGGGCCAGTATCCTGTCCCCACTGCGCCGTTTGGTCTTGGGTTTGATGCGGTGGCAAGCGGGTGCCTTGGAGCAGGCTCGTGCGCAGTAGGTTGATGCCAGGCAGGATCTGACCGCCGAGATGGGTGCCGTCGGCAAGCAGCCCGTCGAAGGTGATCGCGGTGCCGGCATCGATAATCAGCGTCCCCCGCTCACGCCCGGTCACATGCTCAGGAGCACATTCGGGTTCGCGGCGCTCGAGCCAATAGGCACCAATCAAGGCGAGAAAACGGTCTACGCCCAAGCGCTGGGGATCGGCGTAAGCGATCCGCACGGCATGTGCCTGTGCTACCGGCTCGATCCGCTGCAGCGGGCATTGCCAATAAGCTGCCACGGTGGCACGCACGGCTTCCAGCACTGGCTCGGGGCCCACGCTGGCAGCCAGTACGCGCTCAACCCGCCCAAGCGCTTCCCAGTTGGCAAGCACATCAATGGGCAGCCCGCTGAAGTGACGCGCGGCGGCCATCGGCCCAAGCGCGGTGCCCTCGAGCAACGCCCACTTGAGGCTGGTGTTGCCGATCTCGATGAGGAGTGTCACGGTCGCCATCCTGCTCAATCCCGGTGTGCGCCCGTCTGCGCGCTCTTATGCGCACTCAGGCTTTTCGTCTTCAGCTCGCCGGCTTCCTGCAGCCAAAGCCGCAGCCGATTGGCATCGCCCATCGGCGTCAGTTTGCCTTGGGCGTTGAGAAAGATGGCGTAGACACGCCGATTCTCGATCACGGCCTGCATCACCAGACAGCGCCCGGCCTCGTTGAGATAACCGGTCTTCGAGAGTTCGACCGTCCAGCGCTCATCGCGGGTGAGTGGATTGGTGTTGCGGTACTGCAGGGGGGGACGGGTGGCATGCGGGCGGAGGCTGGTCTCGCCGGTGGCGGTGATCTCGCGAATCAGCGGGTAACGCGCCGCAGCGTTGAGCAAGCGCACCAGATCCTCGGCGGTGGACTGGTTGCCGCCGTCAAGCCCGCTGGCGTCGGCAAAGGTGGTCTGCTGCATCCCGAGCGCCCTCGCCTTCTCGTTCATGGCGGCGACGAAGGCCGGCGTGCCGCCGGCGAAGGTCGTGCGTCCTAAGGCCGCCGCCGCACGATTGTCGGACGACATCAACGCGGTGTGCAAAAGTTCTAGGCGTGACAGCGTGGCCTCGTCAATGAGCAGCCGCGAGCGGCTCCAACGCAGCCGGTCGCGATCGGCCTCGGTGATGGTGATGCGGTCCTCGAGCGGAACCTCGGCGTCAATTACCACCATGGCCGTCATCAGCTTGGTGATCGAGGCAATTGGTCGGACCTCGGTGGCATTGCGCTCGAACAACCGATTGCCCTCATGATCAATGATCAAGGCCACGCCCGAGTGGATCTCTGGCCCCGCCGCCTGCCCCCCGAGCGCGCAGAGCAGCAGCACAACGAACACAACGAACCTGGATGGACAACGAGAAGGCATCTATAGACAACCCTAGGGGAATCGATTAGAGGCAAGCGCGGATCGCTTAAGAGTATGGCGCAGATTCCACAGATGCAAAAAGGCCCCGCCGAAGCGGGGCCCTTCTATCATCACAACAGCGGCTGCATTAGCCGCAAGGCCAGCGGCAGCCGCGCTGGGTTCAGGGCTTAGCGCTTACATCATGCCCATGCCACCCATGTCGCCCATGCCGCCGCCGCCCGGCATGGATGGCTCGTCCTTCGGCTCCTCGGCCACCATGGCTTCGGTGGTGATCATCAGGGCAGCGATCGACGCGGCATTCTGCAGCGCGGTGCGGGTGACCTTGGTCGGGTCTAGGATACCCATGTCGACCAGGTCGCCGTACTCGCCGGTGGCCGCATTGTAGCCGTAGTTGCCTTCGCCCTCGGCCACCTTGTTCAGCACCACCGATGCTTCGTCACCCGCATTCATGACGATCTGACGCAGCGGCTCTTCCATCGCACGCAGCGCGATCTTGATGCCGGCATCTTGGTCGTGGTTGACACCGGTTAGGGTGCCTCGGATCTTGGTCAGCGTACGCACTAGGGCAACCCCACCGCCGGCAACGATGCCTTCCTCGACGGCCGCACGGGTGGCGTGCAGGGCGTCCTCGACGCGCGCCTTCTTCTCCTTCATCTCGACCTCGGTCGCGGCACCGACCTTGATCACGGCGACACCACCAGCCAGCTTGGCCAGACGCTCTTGGAGCTTTTCACGGTCGTAGTCGGAAGTGGTCTCCTCGACCTGAGCGCGGATCTGATCGCAACGACCCTTGATCTCGGAATCGGAGCCGGCGCCGTCGATGACCGTGGTCTCGTCCTTGCTGATCTGCACGCGCTTGGCCGAGCCCAGCTCGTTCAACGTGGCCTTCTCGAGCGACAGACCGACCTCTTCCGAGATCACGGTACCGCCGGTGAGGATGGCGATATCCTGCAGCATGGCCTTGCGACGATCGCCGAAGCCCGGTGCCTTGACCGCGCAGACCTTGATGATGCCGCGGATCGAGTTCACGACTAGGGTGGCCAGCGCCTCGCCCTCGATGTCCTCGGCGACGATCATCAGCGGACGACCGGCCTTGGCAACCGCCTCGAGCACGGGCAGCAGATCGCGGATGTTCGAGATCTTCTTATCGTGCAGCAGGATGAAGGGGTCTTCCAGCTCAGCGGTCTGGCTCTGCTGGTTGTTGATGAAGTACGGCGACAGGTAGCCGCGGTCGAATTGCATGCCCTCGACGACATCGAGTTCGTTGTGCAGCGACTTGCCTTCTTCAACGGTGATGACACCTTCCTTGCCGACCTTCTCCATCGCCTCGGCGATGATCTCGCCAATCGAGTCGTCGGAGTTGGCGGAGATGGTGCCAACCTGGGCGATCTCCTTGTTGTTGGAGCACGGCTTGGACAGGTTCTTCAGCTCGCTGACCGCAGCCGTGACCGCCTTATCGATACCGCGCTTGAGGTCCATCGGGTTCATGCCGGCAGCAACCGCCTTCATGCCCTCGCGGACCATCGCCTGAGCCAGCACGGTCGCGGTGGTGGTGCCGTCGCCCGCGATATCGCTGGTCTGGGAGGCAACTTCCTTGAGCATCTGCGCGCCCATGTTCTCGAACTTATCGGAAAGCTCGATCTCCTTGGCGACGCTGACGCCGTCCTTGGTGACGGTCGGGGCGCCGAAGGACTTCTCCAGCACTACGTTACGGCCCTTGGGGCCCAGGGTGACCTTCACGGCGTTGGCCAGGATGTTGACACCCTCGACCATACGGTTACGGGCATCTAGGCCGAACTTGACTTCTTTTGCGCTCATCGCGTTGTTTCCTCGAGCAAATCTGTTAAATGCGAATAAATCTTATGAGACGGCGGGCGTGGCTTAGCCTTCGATGACGCCCATGATGTCTTCCTCGCGCATGACGAGGAAGTCATCACCATCGAGCTTGACCTCGGTGCCGGAATACTTGCCGAAGAGCACCTTGTCGCCGACCTTCACGTCGAGGTTGCGGGTGTCGCCGTTGTCCATGATCTTGCCGTTACCAACGGCGATGACCTCGCCCTGGATCGGCTTCTCGGCGGCCGAATCCGGGATCACGATGCCGCCGGCGGAGGTGCGCTCCTCTTCCATGCGACGAACCACGATGCGGTCATGCAAGGGACGAATTTTCATGTGTGGTAGTCCTCAGGGTTGCTGAATAGTTGCGGTAAAAGACCGAGACGGGACGGTGCCCGACGCCGGTGTCGAAGCTATTGGTGCCGTTTACAACCAACCATGGCGGTTGGGTGTTAGCACTCATATCGAGCGAGTGCTAATAATAGGCGGCGCCCGCGCTGTGTCAAGGGGCAGTTGCACTTTCGTGCATGCCGCAACGGCCAATCGGGGCGGAGGCGACCTTAGTCGTCGCGTCGCCAGTCGCCTTCGATGGTTCGGCGCTGCGTCTCCTCCTGGCGCAGGATTGCCTCGCTCTCGACGGGCACGACGCGGATGTACCGGCGAATCAGTGCCTGCCGCAAGACAGGCACCAGCAACGCGAAGCCGACCACATCGGTGATGAATCCCGGCAGCATCAACGCGAAACCGCAGAGCAAAAGCACGGCCCCGTCCAAGAGTTCAAGTGCCGGCGTCTCGCCGCGATCCATGGTCGAGCGTACGCGCATCAGCACTGTCAGGCCCTGCATACGCACTAGATAACCGCCGATCACCGCAGTCAGGATCGACAGCAGGATCGTGGGGAGCGCACCGATGATCGAGCCGACCTGGATCAGGAAGTACAACTCGATCAGCGGCGCCATGACGAAGAGAAGAAGGAAAAGCCACATAAGTCAGGTCTCGCTGGTTGGGCGTTGGTTTGTCGTCGAGCCGACGCTATTTCCCGCAGTTTTGTGCGGATTTCTCCGATTCAAACCACTGCGGCCGCGTCGCTCGGTTTCCGTTAGGCTATGCACCCGTGCGCGGCAAGCGCGCATCGGTGAACAGATCATTTTCCCCTTTTTTCTCACTCATAGTTCAGCTTCTCGGATTCAGCGCCATGGGAACTCACCCCGACCCTGAACAGGTCTATCTCAGCTACTGCACCTGCCCCGATACCGACACGGCTCAGTCGCTGGCGCGAACGCTCGTCGCCGAACATCTCGCCGCCTGCGTCAATGTGCTGCCAGGACTGGTCTCGGTCTATCGCTGGCAGGCACGGATCGAAACCGATACCGAGGTGCTGCTGCTCATCAAAACCACCCAGGCCCGCGTCGCCGCCCTTGCGGCACGGATCGAGACGCTTCATCCCTATGACGTCCCCGAGGTGATCAGCCACCCGATCACTACCGGCAACACGCACTATCTGGATTGGGTCCGCCAATGTACCGCGAACAACCACCACTGACAGGTCTAGGGCGCCATCGGCGCCACGCTCGCCTGAACCACCTCCGGCGTGGCCTCGGTTTTCTGCTGCTCCTCCTCGGGCTCGGGCTCGCCCTGCCCATGGCCAGCACGGCCGAGGATGACTTCCTGCAACCGGATCAGGCGTTCCGCATCAGCGGCGCGGCTGAAAGCCCGGAACAGATCAGCGTGAGCTGGGAGATCGAGCCCGGTTATTACCTGTATGGCGCCAAGTTCCGCTTCGAGAGCAAGACGCCGGGGGTCGAACTCGGCCCGGCCGAACTGCCGCCCGCAGAGACCAAGGATGATCCGTTCTTCGGCGAGGTGACGATCTACCGCGACCGCGTCGAGGCCAAGCTGGCGCTCCAGCGCGACGCAGAGGCCGGCGAAGAGGTACGTCTCGAAGTCCAGTCACAAGGCTGCGCCGACGCCGGGTTCTGCTACCCGCCACAGCGCCAGCGCCTAGCGCTGGCGCTGCCGCGCCTCGCCGCCGTTGAAGAGGCCGCGCCCCAGTCGCTCGGTTTCGGCTTCGAGGACGACATCCTCCCGGCCGAAGAGGCGTTCCAGCTCGATGCCCGCGTCGAAGATCCTCAAACCCTCGCATTACGCTGGCGCATCGCGCCCGAGACCTATCTCTACGAAGAGAAGATCGAACTCAGGCTCGAGGATGCCGAGGGCGTGCGGCTCGGCCGCTATGAACTGCCACCGGCCGAGATCAAGTCCGAGACCGTGCGCCCCGACGGCACGATTGGCGATGTGGCCATCTATCATGGCGATGTCGAACTCAGCGTGCCGCTGCTGCGCGGCAGTGAGGAGGCAACCGAGATCACCTTGGTCGCCACCTACCAGGGCTGCGCCGATCGCGGCATCTGCTACCCGCCCGTCACCGATCGGCGGCGGCTCGCGCTACCGCCAGCGGTGACCACGGTCGCCCTCACAGAGACCGACCCAAACGATCCAAAACCGGCCAGCCAGAGCACGGATGCGAGCGCATCGGCGGCGCCGGAGCGCGTCTCGGAGCAGGATCAGATCGCCGCGCGCCTCGCCGATACTGGCATCTTTGGCGCCATGACCATCTTCTTCGTGCTCGGCCTGCTGCTTTCGTTCACGCCCTGCGTGTTCCCGATGATCCCGATCCTCTCCGGCATCATCGCCGGCCAGGGCGACAGCCTCACCACGCGCAAGGCCTTCTTCCTCTCGCTCGCCTATGTGCTGGCGATGGCGCTCACCTATGCCATCGTTGGCGTCATTGCCGGGCTGTTCGGCGCCAATCTGCAGGCCACCTTCCAGAATGCTTGGGTGCTCGGCGCCTTCGCCGCCATCTTCGTCGCGCTCTCGCTGTCGATGTTCGGCTTCTACGACTTGCAATTGCCGAGCAGCGTCCAGACCAAGCTCACCCAGCTCAGCAATAAGCAGCAGGGCGGCACCCTCACCGGCGCGGCGATCATGGGCGCGCTCTCGGCGCTGATCGTCGGCCCCTGCGTGGCGCCGCCGCTGATGGGCGCGCTGATCTTCATCGGCAAGACTGGCGATGCGGTGCTCGGCTTCTTCGCCCTGCTCGGCCTCGGTCTCGGCATGGGCGCGCCCTTGCTCGCCATCGGCACCTCGGCCGGCAAGCTGCTGCCACGCGCCGGCGCTTGGATGGATGCGGTCAAGGCGGTGTTCGGGGTGCTGCTGCTGGCGGTGGCCGTGCTACTGGTCGAGCGGGTCATCCCGGCCGCCTTCGCGATGGTGCTCTGGGGTCTGTTGTTGATCAGCTCCGGTGTCTACCTCGGCGCCCTCACCCAACATGGGCCGGAGGCCAGCGGCTGGTCCAAACTGTGGAAGTCGCTCGGCGTCGCCCTGCTACTCTATGGCGTGCTGATGCTGATCGGCGCTGCCGCCGGTGGCAAGGACACCATCCAACCGCTGCGCGGCCTGGCGCCAGCGGTGGGCGGACAAGGGGCGGTGGCCGCGCATCCGCCGTTCGAGCCCATCAAGACCGTGACCGACCTGGATCAGGCGGTGGCCGAGGCTCAGGCCCAGGGCAAGCCGGTGATGCTCGACTTCTACGCCGATTGGTGCGTGTCCTGTAAGGAGATGGAGCGCTACACCTTCCCGGACCCGGCCGTGCAACAGGCGATGGAGCGCTATGTGCTGCTCCAGGCCGATGTCACCGCCAACGATGCCGCCGATAAAGCGCTGATGCAGGAGCGCTTCGGCATCCCTGGGCCACCGGCGATGTTGTTCTTCGACGCCGAGGGGCAGGAGCAGCGCGGTTGGCGCTTGGTCGGTTTCGTGCCGGCCGAGGAGTTCGCCGCGCACCTGAACGGGTTCGACCAGTGAAGGCCGCCAAGGTTCTCGCTGTCACGGTGTTGGCCGGATCGGTCAGCATCGGGCTGGCGCTGTTTGGCGAGCGCTGGTTCGATCGCGATGAATACTCGGCCGAGCAGCGCCGCAGCGGCGCCCTTCAGGGCGTGCTCGACACCCTCCCCGACCTGCAGCTCTCGGACCTCCAGGGCCATGAGATCAACAGCAGTCGCTGGGCGGGCAAGGTGGTGGTACTGAATTTCTGGGCTACCTGGTGCCCACCCTGCGTGCGTGAGATGCCGTTGCTCGATGAGTGGCAGCAGGTCCATGGCAACCAGGGGCTTCAGGTGGTGGGGATCGCCATCGACCGCGCGGACGAAGTATCCACTTTTCTTGATGACCACCCAGTACGCTATCCGATCTTGCTCGGCGGCTTGGATAGCGTCGCCCTCGCGCGGGGGCTCGGAAATCGCACCGGTGGGCTGCCCTTCACGGTGGTCTTCGATGCCCTCGGGCGGCGCGTTTTCAGCTACCTCGGCGAACTCGATGCCGCCCTGCTCGAGAGCGAGGTCGAACCGCTACTGCCCGGCAACGGCTGATCGCCAGGTGCCAAGCGCCAGGTGCAAGTTGAGCACCAGCCGGGGCACGCGCCAGTCGAGTAGCAGCCGAGTACCGGCCGGGCGCCAGCCAGAACAGCCTGTAACAGGCATCCAACAGCGTCGATCCCGTGGTCTTCGCCGACGAGAAGGCGATAACGCCTTTGTAAATTGGCGCCTGATGCCGTACCCTGTCGGCTGACAATCCAAGAATGCCTGAACGACCCTGTTTTCGACGGTTCGCTGCCGATAGACGCGTTTTCGCCCGCTGTTATGGCCAAGATCCTTTGCTTGAATGGACCGAACCTGAACCTGCTCGGCACACGCGAGCCCGACATCTACGGGCACCACGGGTTAGAGCACATCGGTGAGGCACTCGTTGCGAGCGCTGACGCCGCAGGCCATGAGCTGCGGATGGTTCAGAGCAATGCCGAGCATGCGCTGATCGATGCGATCCACTGCGCGGGCAGCGAAGGCGTCGCCTTCATCCTGTTCAATCCAGCGGCCTTCACCCATACCAGCATCGCGCTGCGAGACGCGCTGCTGGCGGTGCGCATCCCGTTCATCGAACTGCACCTGTCCAACGTGCATGCGCGCGAGCCGTTCCGAGCCCATTCATACTTCTCGGATATCGCCGAGGGCGTCATCAGCGGGCTGGGGACACAGAGCTACAGCCTGGCGCTGACGGCGGCCCTGGCTCGGCTCGGCACGGCCCGCTGAGAGCGGCATTCAGGCACATAAGCATCCATCCACGGCGAGAAGAATACCTGTCATGGACATCCGCAAGGTCAAAAAGCTGATCGAATTGCTCGATGAGTCGAACGTCGCCGAGATCGAGATTCACGAGGGCGAAGAATCCGTGCGCATCAGCCGCCATGGCAGTGGAGCACCCCAGTTCATGATGCCGGCGGCGGCACCAGCCCCTGGCACCGGCATGGGCGCTGCGGCACCCGTGCCGGTGCCACCGAGCAGCCCCGAGATCGACGACGCCTGCATCGCGCGCTCGCCGATGGTCGGCACCTTCTATCGGTCCCCTTCGCCCGGCGCCAAGGCATTCGTCGAGGAGGGCCAGGAAGTCAAGGTCGGCGATATCCTCTGCATCATCGAGGCGATGAAGATCCTCAACCAGATCGAGTCCGAGCGGGCCGGCGTGGTCAAGAAGATCATGGTGGAGAACGGTCAGCCCGTCGAATATAACCAACCGCTGTTCGTGGTCGAATGATCGAGAAGATCCTCATTGCCAATCGCGGCGAGATCGCGCTGCGCATCCAGCGCGCCTGCCGTGAGCTCGGCATCAAGACCGTCGCCGTGCATTCCGTCGCCGATCGTGATCTCAAGCATGTGCTGCTGGCCGATGAATCGGTCTGTATCGGCCCGGCGCAATCGCGCGACAGCTATCTGCACATCCCGGCGATCATCAGCGCGGCCGAGGTCACCGACACCGTCGCCATTCATCCAGGCTACGGTTTTCTCTCGGAGAATGCCGATTTCGCCGAGCGCGTCGAGCGCTCTGGCTTTGTGTTCATCGGCCCGAAGCCGGATACCATTCGACTCATGGGGGACAAGGTCTCGGCGATCCGCGCCATGAAGCAGGCCGGCGTGCCTTGCGTGCCTGGCTCCGATGGTCCGCTCGACGATGACGCCAAGCATACGTTGCAGCTCGCGCGCGAGATCGGTTATCCCGTCATCATCAAGGCCGCCGGTGGCGGCGGCGGGCGCGGCATGCGCGTGGTGCATTCGGATGCGACCCTGCTGAACGCGATCTCGCTGACCAAGGCCGAGGCTGGCGCGGCCTTCGGCAACGATGTCGTCTACATGGAAAAGTACCTGGAAAATCCGCGTCATGTGGAGTTCCAGGTGCTGGCCGACAGCTACGGCAACGCCATCCATCTGTGCGAGCGTGACTGCTCGATGCAGCGCCGCCATCAGAAGGTAATCGAAGAAGCGCCAGCCCCAGGTATCACGCCCGAGCAGCGCGAGCGCATCGGTCGGCGCTGCGCCGAGGCCTGCAGCACCCTCGGCTACCGCGGACTCGGCACCTTCGAGTTCCTCTATCAAGACGAGGAGTTCTACTTCATCGAGATGAACACGCGGGTGCAGGTCGAGCACCCGGTGACCGAGATGATCACCGGTGTCGACTTGATCAAGGAGCAGATCCTCGTCGCCGGCGGTGAGCGCCTGCGCTATCGCCAGGACGATATCGTAGCGCGCGGCCATGCGATCGAATGCCGGCTCAATGCCGAACATCCAGAGACCTTCATGCCGAGCCCGGGGCGGATCGAGGAGTTCCACGCCCCGGGCGGCCCCGGCGTGCGCATCGATACCCATATCTATGCCGGCTATGTGGTCCCGCCCTACTACGATTCGATGATCGGCAAACTCATTGCGCACGGCGAAGACCGAGAGGCGGCGCTGGCGCGGATGACCAACGCCCTGCGCGAGACCATCATCGAGGGCATCAATACCAATATCCCGCTGCATCGGCAGTTGTTGAAGGACGCGGCCTTCCAACAGGGCGGTATCAATATCCACTATCTCGAAAAGAAGCTCGGTCTCTGACCGCTGCGTTGCTGACATCGCCCATGGCCTGGATCGAACTCGAACTGCTGGCGGACCGTGACAACGCACCGTTGCTTGAGGCCGCGCTGGAGAACGCCGGCGCGCTCGCGGTGACCCTGGACGAGGGCGGCGGCGATGGCCTCGATGATGTCCTAGAGCCGGCACCGGGCGCGACACCACTCTGGCGGCAACTGCGCATCACGGCCCTGTTCGAGGATGATCCAACCGGCAGTATGCGGGCCGAGGCATCAGCCGAGGCGCTGGCCACCCAATGCCTCGTGCCACCGACGCTGCATCGGCTCGATGACCGCCCTTGGGAACGCGTCTGGCTCGAGGATCTGCATCCGCAACGGTTCGGGGAGCGGCTCTGGGTCTGTCCGCGCGGCCAGCGCGTCGACGCGCCCGACGCCGTCATCATCGATCTCGACCCCGGGCTCGCCTTTGGCACCGGTCATCACGCGACCACCGCGCTCTGCCTCGAATGGCTCGATCGCGCGCCGCTCGCTGGCCACACCCTGATCGATGTTGGCTGCGGCTCCGGCATCCTCGCCATCGCCGCGCTCAAGCTCGGCGCGGCTAGGGCCATCGCCATCGATCATGATCCGCAAGCCTTGGAGGCGACGCTCGAAAACGCTGCGGCCAATGCCGTCGCTGATCGCCTGAGCGTCCACCCGCCCGAGCAGATGCCGCTGGAAGCGGCCGATCTGCTGGTCGCGAATATCCTCGCCGGCCCCCTGGTCGAACTCGCGCCGACCCTGGCGCGACTGACCAAGCCGGCGGGGCGGCTCGCCCTCTCCGGCATCCTCGCGCATCAGGCCGAGGCCATCAGCAACGCCTATAGCGCCGATTTCGCGCTCGAGCCGCCGCTCGAGCGCGAGGGCTGGCTCCTGATCAGTGGTCGGCGACGGAGTGTCGGCTAAGCCCGCGCTGGACAAGACCGCCGCTCAGGCCGCCAAGCTCCTAGCGCCGTTGCAGATCGGTTCGGTCAGCATCCCCAATCGGCTGCTCCTAGCGCCGATGGCCGGCGTCACCGATCAACCCTTTCGCACCCTCTGTCGAGCCCTCGGCGCCGGCCTCGCGGTGTCCGAGATGGTCTCCGCCAATCCCGCATTGCGCGGCACCCGCAAGAGCCGCGAGCGTCGCGATCACCAAGGCGAGCCCAGTCCCATCGCGGTGCAGATCGCCGGCGCCGATCCGCAACAGATGGCCGAAGCCGCGCGCGTTAACGTCGACTGCGGCGCCGAGCTGATCGATATCAATCTCGGCTGCCCGGCGAGGAAGGTGTGCAAGATTGCCGCCGGCTCGGCGCTGTTGCGCGATGAGGTGCTGGTCGGGCGCATCCTCGAGGCGGTGGTGCGCGCCGTCGATGTACCGGTGACGCTGAAGACGCGCACCGGCTGGTCAGCGCACACGCGCAATCTGCCACGCATCGCCGCCATCGCCGAGGCCAGCGGGATCAGCCTCATCAGCGTGCACGGGCGCACCCGCGCTTGCGGCTATCGCGGCGAGGCCGAATTCGAGAGCCTGGCCGGCATCCGCGATCAGTGCGCGCTGCCGTTGGTGGCCAATGGCGACATCGACGGTCCGGCCAAGGCGCTGCAGGTGCTGAACGCGACCGGCGCCGATGCTATTATGATCGGACGTGCCGCGCTCGGCCGGCCGTGGATCTTCGGTGCCATGGCGACGGCGCTACGCGCCATCGCCGGCCCTGAGCACTGGCCCAGCAGCAGACCCAGCGATACGCCCTCGGCCCCGACCCGCGAGGTGCCAAGCGCACCTTCGCCCGCTTGGATCGGGGCGATCTTGATGGAGCATCTGGATCGGCTCTACCGTTTTTACGGCGAGCCGCGTGGCGTATTGATCGCACGCAAGCACATCGGCTGGTACCTGCGCGCGCTCGGCTCCGGGAATGGTTCCCAAAATGACACAGGGGTCAAGCATTGGCGGTCGCGTTTGATGGCGGCTACGGCGGCGGCGGAGCAACAGGCGCTGCTGCGCGAATACTTTCAACAGGACGCCGACGCGGCCACAGAGCGCGCCTGCGCGGCATCATCCCGAACTGGCGGGAGCCATTGAATGAATGATGGAAAAGGCTTTGCGGTGCCGGAAGCGGAGTCGCACCGCACTGAGCTGCTGCGCGAATGCGTGCTCGGCGCCATACGCAGTTACCTCGACAGCATGGGCAATCATGAGATCCATGGACTTTATCGCTTGGTCATGAACGAGGTCGAGCAGCCGCTGATCGAGGCCGTGCTCGAGCACACCAAGGGCAACCAATCCGCAGCTGCGGCGATCCTGGGCATCAGCCGTGGCACCCTGCGCAAGAAACTCAACCATAGCGCCGACTCACCTTAGCCGCGCGCCTGTGGCGGCGAGTGCGAGCCGCACTTGGAGAACGATGAATGAAACCAATCAAACGGGCGCTGATCAGCGTCTCCGACAAGACCGGCATCGCCACCTTCGCCGCCGCATTGAACAAGCAGGGTGTGGAGATCCTCTCCACCGGCGGCACGGCCCGGCTGCTCATCGAGCAGGATGTGCCGGTGATCGAGGTCGCCGAATACACCGGCTTCCCGGAGATGATGGACGGGCGCGTGAAGACCCTGCATCCGCGCATCCATGGCGGCATCCTCGGGCGCCGTGGCGAGGATGATCAGGTCATGCGCGAGAACGAGATTCGGCCGATCGATCTGGTGGTGGTGAATCTCTATCCGTTCGAGGACACCGTCGCCCGCCCCGGTTGCGACCTGCCAACTGCGATTGAGCACATCGATATCGGCGGGCCGACGCTGATCCGCGCTGCGGCCAAGAACTACCGCGATGTCAGCGTGGTCTGCGATCCGGCTGATTATCAGCGCGTACTCGACGCCATGGCCGCGAACGGCGGTGCGGTCGATGACCAGACCCGCTTCGATCTGGCGGTGCGCGCGTTCGAACACACAGCCCATTACGACGGCGCCATCGCCAACTATTTGGGCGCGATCATCGAGCATCCGGAGGGTCAGGCCGAGGGCCAGACCGAGCATCTACCGCGCACCTTCAACATGCAGTTCCGCAAGCGCCAAGCCCTGCGCTACGGCGAAAACCCGCATCAGACCGCCGCCTTCTATGTTGGGCGTGGCGGCTGCGAGGCGAGCGTTGCTGCGGCTGAGCAGCTTCAGGGCAAGGAGCTGAGCTACAACAACATCGCCGATACCGACGCCGCGCTCGAATGCGTGAAGCAGTTCGACGAGGCGCCGGCCTGCGTGATCGTCAAACACGCCAACCCCTGTGGCGTTGCGCTCGGCGAGCACCTGCTCGACGCCTATGAGCGCGCCTTTCGCACCGATCCGGAATCGGCCTTCGGCGGCATCATCGCCTTCAACCGGCGACTTGATGGCGAGACTGCGGCGGCCATCGTCGCGCGCCAGTTCGTCGAGGTGATCATCGCCCCGGAGATCAGCGACGACGCCATTACCGCAGTCGCGACGAAGAAGAATGTGCGCCTGCTGAGCTGTGGTCCCTGGCCGGCCGGGCGTCAGCGCTATCGCGACTTCAAGCGCGTGCGCGGCGGACTCTTGGTGCAAGAGGCCGACCTGGAGCTGAACAGCGCGATCAAGACCGTGACCAAGCGTGAGCCAACCGAGGCGGAGCGCCAAGACCTGCTGTTCGGTTGGCGGGTGGCCAAGTTCGTCAAATCCAACGCCATCGTCTATGCCCGCGACGGCATGACCATTGGCGTCGGTGCTGGCCAGATGAGCCGCATCAACTCGGCCCGCATCGCCAGCATCAAGGCCGAACAGGCTGGATTGGAGGTGAACGGCGCGGTGCTGGCATCCGATGCTTTCTTCCCGTTCCGCGATGGGCTCGATCAAGCCGCAGCGGCCGGTATCCGCGCCGTCATCCAGCCCGGCGGGTCAATGCGCGACGACGAGGTCATCGCCGCCGCCGACGAGCACGAGATCGCCATGCTGTTCACCGGCATGCGCCATTTCCGGCACTAATCCCGACCAACGAGCACGGAGTCCGGACTCAACCGATGGCGGCACACCCCAGCGCGATCATCGAGGACGGCGCCGAGATCCATCCGAGCGCCGAGATCGGTCCCTGGTCGCTGATCGAGGCGGGCGCCGTGATCGGCGCCGAGTGCCGCATCGAGAGCTGCGTACGCATCTACAGCGGCACCCGGCTCGGCCCGCGCAATCGCGTCTGTCATGGCGCCACGCTCGGCAGCGAACCGCAGGATCTGAGCTTCACGCCGGAGCGTGCGCGGCCGTTGGTCATCGGCAGCGACAACTGCTTTCGCGAATGCGTCAACATCAGCTGTGGGATCAAAAGCGACCGGGGCACGCGCATCGGCAGCCGCAACTATTTCATGGCCTACAGCCATGCCGGCCATGACTGCCTCGTCGGCGACGATAATATCTTCGCGAATACCGCGACACTGGCCGGGCATGTGGAATTGGCACACCACTGCTTCGTCTCGGGACAGGTCGCCGTGCATCAATTCGCCCGTATCGGCGCCTACACCATGATCGGCGGTCTCACTGGCGTCACCAAGGATCTCCCGCCCTTCGTACTCGCCAACGGCCAGCGTGCGGTCATCGTCGGCCTGAATCTGGTGGGACTGAAGCGCCATGGCTTTTCATCCGAGCAGCGTGCCCGCATCAAGGCCGTGTATCGAGTCATCTTCCGCTCCGGACGCCGGTTGGCGGACGGGCTCGCCGAGGCCCAGCAGCGCTATCCGAGCGACGACACCGATGAGATCATCGCGTTCATCCGCGCCTCCGAGCGCGGCGTCACCGGTTTCGGTTGACCGACTTGCGGCTTCTCCCCTGCTCTCACACCCGAAGACCAGCACCATGGATCATTACCAAAACGACGCACGCTACCAGATCGAGGTCCAAGCACTGACGCGCTATCTCCCGGAGCAATCCGATCCGGACGGCGGCCGTTTCACCTTTGCCTACACCATCACCATCAGCAACACCGGCGCGGTTCCAGCAAAGCTGTTGAACCGCCATTGGATCGTCACCGATGCCAACGGCAAGACCCAGGAGGTGCGGGGTGCCGGCGTGGTTGGCGAGCAACCCTATCTGCAGCCGGGGGAGCGCTTCGAGTACACCAGCGGTACCCAGATCGCGACGCCACTCGGCAGCATGCATGGGAGCTACGACATGATCGCCGATGACGGCACCCGCTTCGATGCCGTCATCCGTCCGTTCTCGCTCGGTGATCGCAGCGCCTTGCACTAACGATCGCGCATCCACGCCCACTCGAACTCATGTCCACTTACGCTATCGGCGACATCCAGGGCTGTTACGACGAGCTGCGGCGCCTACTCGATAAGGCGGGCTTCGATCCGACCGAGGACAGACTCTGGTGTGTCGGCGATCTGGTCAATCGCGGCCCGGACTCGCTCGCGGTGGTGCGCTGGATCAAGGCCCTTGGCGAGCGGGCGGTGGTCGTACTCGGGAATCACGATCTGCATCTGCTCGCGGTCGCGCTCGCCGACGCCAGTTTGAGCAAGAAGGATACGCTGGATGCAATCCTCGCCGCGCCGGACCGCGATGAGCTGCTGCATTGGCTGCGCCATCGACCGCTCCTGCATCACAGCGAGAAGAAGGGATACACCATGATCCATGCGGGACTGCCGCCGCAGTGGGATCTAGCCCAAGCGCGGGCCCGCGCGCGCGAACTCGAAGCGGTGCTGCAAGGGCCAAACCATCTCGCCTTCCTGCAACAGATGTACGGCAACGAACCGAGCCGTTGGAGCGATGAACTCGCTGGCATGGATCGGCTGCGCTTCATTACCAACTGCTTCACCCGCCTGCGCTGGTGCACGGCCGACGGCGAGCTGCTGCTCAAGGAGAAAGGCGGTCTCGAGCAGGCCCCACCTCATGCCCTACCCTGGTTTAGCGCGCCAGGCCGGCGCACGCGCGACGACCGACTCCTGTTTGGTCATTGGTCGACCATCGGCTTCCTCGCCGAGAACAACTGCTGGGCGCTCGATAGCGGCTGCCTTTGGGGTGGCCGGCTCAGCGCGGTCCGGGTGCGGCGCAAGAAGCCCTTGAAGCTGATCGAACTCGACTGCGCCGGCTATCAGGCGCCGGGTTGAGGTCTGAGGGCGAGCGACCCGCTTCAAGCGCCAAGGCCCGCAGCACGCTCTAGCGTCACGAAATCGAGGTCATAAGGATTCGCGGCATCGCGCGGGCGGTGTCGGCACGCGGTCTCTCGCCACTCTGACGTCGACCACACCGGGAAGCGGGTGTCGCCGTCGATCTCAGCATCGATCAGGGTCAACAGCATGCGATTGGCGAGCGGCAGGAAGGCCCGATAGATGCTGGCACCGCCGACGATCATCACCTCGGGCGCCGCAGCGGCTTGCTCCAACGCCCTCTCGGGAGAACTCGCGGTCTCGGCTTGCGTGAGCACCCGTCGAAATCCAGGATCGGCCGAGATGACGATGTGACGCCGTCGCGGCAGCAGGCCTGGTAGAGATTCCCAAGTCCGCCGGCCCATGATGATGGGCTTGTCCAGCGTCTGGCGCTTGAAGTGCGTGAGATCGGCGGGCAGATGCCAGGGCATGGCATTGTCCCGGCCGATGACGCGCCCACGCGCCATCGCCGCGATGAGGGTGATCTCAGGACGGAGATTAGACAGACACACTCGCAGCCGCGCTCGAGCGTGTCACCAGCGAGGGCGCGCTCCAGAGCCGCTCCAGGCTGTAGAAGTCGCGCACCTTGGGCAGCATCAGATGCACCACCACTCCATTCAGATCGACCAGCGCCCATTCGCCCTCCTGCACCCCTTCGGTGCCGAGCGGGGCCTCGCCGGCCTCCTTGGCCTTGTAAGCGACCGTCTCGGCGATGGCCTTGACGTGCCGATCCGAAGTGCCAGAGGCGACGATCATGTAATCGGTCACCGAGGTCTTGCCGCGCACATCCATCACGCTGATGTCACGGGCCTTCATGTCGTTCAGGACCTCAACCACGAGGTCTTTCAAGTGCTCTAGCTGCATTAACGATCCTCTTAGGGCGCGTTCTCTTTGGGGGATAGGCTCGGGAATGGGCGCGATGACCGCCACGGCCTCATGACGACGGCGATGCGATCCCAAGGCAAGCGTGTTAGTCAGACCGAGGCCTGTTGAACAGCATAGCAACTGTGTTCGCGGGCCATCGTCAAGACGGCATCTGGCAGCAGATAGCGCGGGCTCATCCCCTGCGCGAGCAGCCGGCGGATGCGGGTCGCCGAGATGTCGAGTTGCGTCACCGTTTGGAAATAGATATGCCCCGCAGCTTGGCTACGCAAGGCTGCAGGATCATCGGTGCGGCGTTGCTCGACCTGATCGCGCAACCAGCCATCCCGCGCGGCCGGGGCGCCCGGGCGCTGCATCACGATCAGATGCGCGCGTTCGAGGATATCCAGTGGTCGGTGCCAATCCGACAGTCCCTCGAAGGCATCGGCGCCGACCAACAGACAGAGCGGCGCCGTCGCACCGAACTCCTCGCGGAACGAGCGCAGCGTGTCGATCGTGTACGAAGGGCCGCTGCGGGTCAGCTCCCTATCGTCGGCCATCAAGAGCGGCTCATCGCGGATTGCCGTCCGCAGCATCGCCATGCGCTGCGCCGGCGAGGCGATCGGTTGTCGCCGATGCACGGCGGCGGCCAGCGGCAGCAGGCGCAGTTGCGAGAGGTTCAGATGCTGGATCACATCCAGCGCCACGCGCAGATGGCCGTGGTGCACGGGATCGAAGGTGCCACCGAACAGGCCGATCATCGACCGTCAGCGGCCTCAATGCCGAGATGATTGGCATTGACGAGAGAGCGACCGATCACGCCGTCGCTATTTGTCACTCTGGCGCTACTCACGGATTTGACCATCGCCAAGCACCACGAACTTCTGTGAAGTCAGCCCCTCGAGCCCGACCGGCCCCCGCGCGTGGAACTTGTCGGTGCTGATGCCGATCTCGGCGCCGAGCCCGTACTCGAAGCCATCTGCAAAGCGGGTCGAGGCATTGACCATCACCGAGCTGGAATCGACCTCGCGCAGGAAGCGCCGGGCGCGGCTGTAGTCCTCGGTGACGATGGTATCGGTGTGGTGCGAGCCGTGGGCCTCGATGTGCTCAATCGCCGTGTCCATGCCGGAGACCACCCGCACCGAGAGAATCGGTGCCAGGTACTCGGCGCCCCAGTCGGCATCGGTCGCCGGGCGCGCGTCGGCGAGGATCTCGCGGGTGCGCTCACAGCCGCGAATCTCGACCCCTTTGGCACCGAGCGCCGTGCCGATGCGCGAGAGCAGCGGCCGCGCGACCGCCTCGGCCACTAGCAGGGTCTCCATGGTGTTGCAGGTGCCATAGCGCTGCGTCTTCGCGTTCACCGCGATTGCCACTGCCTTGTCGGGATCGGCCTTGTCGTCGATATAGACATGGCAGACACCATCGAGATGCTTGATCACCGGCACCCGCGCCTCGCGACTGATGCGCTCGATCAGCCCCTTGCCGCCGCGCGGGATGATGACATCAATGTGTTCGGGATGGCTGATCATGGCGCCGACCGCAGCCCGGTCGGTGGTGGCGATCACCTGCACGCCGTCGGTCGGCAGGCCAGCAATCCGCAACCCGCGCTGGATGCTCGCGGCGATAGTCTGATTGGATTGAAAGGCCTCGGAGCCACCGCGCAGCACCGTTGCGTTGCCGGCCTTGAGGCAGAGCGCGGCGGCATCGGCGGTGACGTTTGGGCGCGACTCGTAGATGATGCCGATGACGCCGAGCGGTACCCGCATGCGCCCGACCTGGATACCGGAAGGGCGATAGTCCAAATCCGTGATGGCGCCAATCGGATCGGGCAGCGCGGCAACCTGTTCGAGCCCGGCGATCATGGCGTCGATGCGCGCTGGCGTTAGTTCCAAGCGATCAAGCAAGGCCGCGTCTAGCCCCTTCGCCGCGCCGGCCTCGAGGTCGGCGGCATTAGCCGCAGCCAAGCTCTCGCGGTGGCCGTCGAGATCAGCCGCGATCGCCATCAGCGCGGCATTCTTGGCGCCGGTCTCGGCGCGCGCCATGGCCCGCGCTGCGGCGCGGGCACGACGCCCGACATCCGCGACATAGGCGGCCACCTCTGTGATCTTGGTCTCGGTCTTCATGGGAGTGCGGAGGCGAGTTGAATGCGCGGCAGTGCGCAAAACCCGATAGTCTAACAATGTTTCACGCGCTCGCCAGCTACAATCCGCGCTTCCGAGGGCGCGGCGGCGAGCCCCTCGGCGATGGCGCCGAGCAGTTTCCAGGGCTCGCCGGTCGCGCGTCCCTTGATGGCCAGATCGGCCTCGGCGCAGCAGGTCACCAGCGCCCAGAGGTGCGCGAGCGGTAACCGTTCCAGGGCCGCCATCACCACTGAGCGGCGCGACTCCCAGACCTGATGCGCCTTGAGCAACGGACCCAGTGGCTGGCGTTTGGCACGCGCGAAGGCGAGCGCGGCCAGCTTGCGCACCTCGCGCGCCAGCGCCCAGAGAACCAGCGGCTCGGCGGTGCCCTCGGCCCGCAGCACCTCGAGCACCCGTGCAACCCGGGCGCGATCACCGTCGAGCGCGGCATCGGCGAGATCGAACACCCCATAGCGGGCGCTGTCCGCCACCGCCGCCAGCAGGCCCTCGGCGTCGAGCGGACCTGGCTCCAGCGCCAACGCCAGTTTAGTGATTTCCTGATCGGCAGCCAGCAGGTTGCCCTCGACCCGCTCGGCCAGCAGGGCTAGCGCCTCGGCACTGGGGACGAAGCCGGCGCGACGCAGGCGCCCCTCGAGCCATTGGCTGAGCTGGCGCCCCTGGGGTTCGCGCACCTGCACGACCACGCCGACCCGCTCGATGGCCTGTACCCATTTCGCCTTCAGGCTCTTCCAGTCGAGCCCCGGGGCGAGGATCAAGAGCAGCACATCCGCGCTCGACGGCTCCACGCAGTGGCGGATGGCCTCCGAGCCCTCGCGCCCGACCGCATCGGCCTTGCTGCCGGCCTTGGGCGCGGCGACACGGAGTTCGATCATGCGCCGCTCGGCGAACAGCGAGAGCGAGCCGAATGCACCGGCGAGAGACGACCAGGCGAACTCCGGCCCAGTCTCCAGCACTTCGCGCTCGCTGAAACCGCGCTGACGCGCGGCGGCGCGCACGGCAGCGGCGGTCTCGCCGAGCTGTAGCGGCTCATTGCCGACGAGCAGATAGACCGGCGCTAGCCCTTGGGCGAGGCGTTGGTCGAGCTGAGCGGGAGCGATCGGCATACCGACTATCGAACGCTGCGGGCGGCCAGCGCGGCGCGCAACCGCAGCAGTATCTGATCGGCGGCATCGCTGGCCAAATCCTGATAGATGATGTCCGATTCCAGTTGCTTGCCCAACACGGCCACATCGGGGTTGTCGTCAAAGGTGCGCTCCAGCGTCAGGTGCTGCGGTGGGATCAGCGGCTCGCCCGCCGCATCCACGGCGTCGAACCGAACCTGGAGTTCGAGCGCAAAGGCCAGCGCCTTGCCACCGCGATCCACCGCCACGACCCGCGAGCTGCGGGACTGATCGAGGATGCGCAGGATCAACCCGGCGTCGTTTGCGACCGGGGTAACGGGCACTCCACTGCCCCGCAAACGATCGTCGACGGCCTGCCCGACCAAACCGCCCGTCTGGAGATAGACCGGCTCCAGCCCCGACGGGATATCGACGATGCCGCGCAGGCGATAACCGCAGCCAGCCATCAGCGACATGCAGACCAGGCTGAGCAGCAGCATTGCCCATTGCGGCCGAGATTGCCACCAGCGAAGCGAACATCGCCTGCTCATTTGGCGACCAGATTCACGAGCTTGTTCGGCACCACGATGACCTTGCGCACCGTCGCCTCGCCGATGAAGCGCTGCGCATTCTCATTGGCCAGCGCGATCGCTTCCACTTCGGGGCGCTCAGCTGTGGCCGGCACCTCGATCTTGCCGCGCACCTTGCCGTTCACTTGCACCACATAGGTGATCCGATCCTGCGCCAGCGCGTCTTCATCGACCACCGGCCAGGGCGAGTGCAGGATGTCCTCGCCGAGGTCGAGTTCGCGCCACAGATGATGGGTGATGTGCGGCGCGATCGGCGCCAGCAGACGCAGCGCGATGCTCAGCCCTTCGCGGCGCAGCGCCTGCGCTGGGGCGCTCTCATCGAGTTTCGACAGGGTGTTGACGATGGTCATGCAAGCCGAGACGACGGTATTGAACTGCTGGCGCTCGTAGTCGAACAGCGCCTTCTTCAGTGCCGTATGCACCTCGCGGCGAGCGTCGCTCAGCGCGTCATCGAGCGCTTGCGCCGTGCCCCCAGCCATGGCCCCTGCGACTTGACCATCAGTGGCCGCAGTAACGGCCCGCATCCCATCAGCATGGGTCGCAGCCAGGGTCCAGAGCCGCTTGAGGAAGCGATAGGCACCCTCGACGCCCTCGTCGTTCCATTCCAGCGACTGATCCGGCGGCGAGGTGAACATCACATAGAGGCGCACCGTGTCGACCCCGTAGCGCTCGATCATCGCCTCCGGGTCGACGCCGTTGTTCTTCGATTTCGACATCTTCTCGATGCCGCCGAAGTGCACCGGCTGCCCGTCGGCCTTGAGCAGCGCGCCGACCACTCGGCCCTTGTCGTCGCGCTCGACCTCGACATCGGCCGGATTGAACCACTCGCGCCGGCCCTCCGCATCTTCGCGATACCAGGTCTCGGCGACCACCATGCCCTGGGTCAGCAGTCGGGCGAAGGGCTCGTCGCCGTCGACCAGGCCCTCGTCGCGCAGCAGCTTGTGGAAGAAGCGCGCGTAGAGCAGATGCAAGACCGCATGCTCGATGCCGCCGATGTACTGATCCACCGGCAGCCAGTACTTGGCGCGTTCGTCGAGCATCGCTGAATCGCAGCCGGGCGAGCAGTAGCGCGCGTAGTACCAGCTCGATTCGACGAAGGTATCGAAGGTGTCGGTTTCGCGGGTTTCGCCGTTGGGCAGCTCGGAGAAGGCCGGCAGTTTCTTCAGCGGCGAGCCGGAGCCGTCGACGAACAGATCGTCGGGCAGGCGCACCGGCAGCTCGGTCTCGGGGCGCACCTCGCCCTCGGCGGTGCGCACCACCGGTATCGGGCAGCCCCAGTAGCGCTGGCGCGAGACGCCCCAATCGCGCAGCCGGAAGTTGACCTGACGACCGCCCTTGCCATGGGTCTCGAGCCAGTCGGCGACGGCGTCGAAGGCCTCCTCCGAGGTCAACTCATCGAAGGGGTCGGAGTCGTGCAAGATGCCTTTCTCGGTGAAGGCGTGCGTGTCGATGCCGAACTCCTCGCCCTCGGCGGCGAACACCACCTGGCGCTTCGGTATCCCGTAACGCTCGGCGAACTCCCAGTCGCGCTGATCGTGCGCCGGCACCGCCATCACCGCGCCGGTGCCATAGCTCATGAGGACGAAGTTGGCGGCGAAGATCGGCACCCGTTGGCCGGTAATCGGATGCAGGGCATCGATACCGAGGCGGTGGCCCTTCTTCTCCATGGTCTCGAGTTCGGCCTCGGAGATCCCGCCTTGGCGGCACTCGTCGATGAAGGCGGCCAGCTCGGGATTGTCCTGAGCCGCGCGCTGGGCGAGCGGATGCTCGGCGGCGACGGCGACATAGGTCACGCCCATCACCGTATCCGGCCGGGTGGTGAAGATGTCGAGCGTCTCGTGTCGATGATCGGCGCTGTCACGACCGGCGTTGCTGTCACTGCCGGCGATGCCGAAGCGCATGTGCACGCCCTCGGAACGACCGATCCAGTTGCGCTGCATCGCCCGCACCCGCTCCGGCCAGCCGTCGAGGCCGTCGAGCGAATCCAGCAGCTCCTGCGCATAAGCGGTGATGCGGATGAACCACTGCTCGATCTCGCGCTTCTCGACCAACGCGCCGGAGCGCCAGCCGCGACCGTCGATCACCTGCTCGTTGGCGAGCACGGTCTGATCGACCGGATCCCAGTTCACCGTCGCGGTGGCGCGGTAGGCCAGGCCCTTCTCCATCAGGCGGGTGAACAACCACTGCTCCCAGCGGTAGTAATCGACATCGCAGGTGGCCAGTTCGCGCGCCCAGTCGTAACCGAAGCCAAGGCGCTTGAGCTGCTCCTTCATCGCCGCGATGTTCTCGCGCGTCCATGTCGACGGCGGGATGCCATGCTTGATGGCGGCGTTCTCGGCCGGCAGCCCGAAGGCATCCCAGCCCATCGGCTGCAACACATTCTTGCCGAGCATGCGCTGATGACGCGCGATCACATCGCCGATGGTGTAGTTGCGCACATGTCCCATGTGCAACCGCCCCGAGGGGTACGGGAACATCGACAGGCAGTAGAACTTCTCACGGGAGGGGTCCTCGACGGCCTTGAAGGCCTGCGTGGTCTCCCAATGGCGCTGCGCCTCCTGTTCGATGGCGCGCGGCTCGTACTCGGTCTGGATCATGGTTGGGCTGATCGGGTTGATGGTCGGGGATCGGCAATGCCGCACGCTCGAGTGCGCTTGCCCATGGCATCAGGATACGCGAAGGCCCCCTTGGGTGGCGACCGACTGGTCGAGCAATCGAGCCGCAGCTCGCGCGCTTTGGCAAGCCGTGGCGCCACGCAAAGTGACGCAGCCGCTGATCCGTCATGGTAGCATCCTTGGTATGACTGTCTGTAGGAAGAGTTGCATGCGCACTGAAAAGCTCTCGATCTCGCTCAAGCCCGACCTCGTTGCGCTCATCGATCGCTATCGCGTTCATCATGCGCTCGGCAGCCGCTCGAAAGTGATCGAGGAGGCGCTGCTGCGTCTGCGTCAAGAGGAGCTTGAGAATGCTTATCGAGAGGCGTCGATGGCGGAGAACCGAGACGGCGATGTCGATGCTGCGGAGTTCGATGCCACCATCGGCGACGGTTTGAGCCATGAAGCGTGGTGACATCTTCTACGCGGATCTGAGTCCCACTGTCGGCTCTGAAATCAACAAACGTCGACCGGTCCTGATCGTCAGCAACAATGCCAACAATCGCGCGGCGAGCACCGTCACAGTGCTGCCGATCACCTCGAACATCGCGCGCATCTATCCCTTCGAGGTCGCCTTATCCCGCGCCGATTCCGGTCTCGCCAAGGACTCGAAGGCCCAGGCCCAACAGATTCGCACCCTCTCCAAGCAACGCATTCAGGGCCGGCCTGCAGGCCGGCTGGCCACCGACAAGCTGCTGGAGATCGATGCTGCGATCCGCTTGCATCTGGCGTTGTAGCTGTTTCGTCGCGCATTGGGAATCTTTCAGCGCATGGGGCTTGCGCTTTCGCGCCGATCGGCCAGACTCTGGTGAACGAGCAGCGGCGCGCGTAGCGATCACGCGGCGATCAAGCAGCGATCGCGCCATCGCGCTGATCGCGACACTCAATCTGTCGATACTGATTCACCGGGAGCAGAGCACAAATGAGCAATGAAGAACACCCCAAATCCGACGATCGGCTAGTCAAGGCTTACGAGCAGATGCTCGAACACGCGCGCGAGGCCGTCGACGAGGCCGAGGAGGCAACCCCCAAGCTGCGTGCGATGCTCGACAACGCGCGCGATCACATGGTCGAACTCGGCGAGCTGAGCCGCGAGGAGGCGCACAAGATCGCCGAGTACATCGAGCGCGATGTCGAGGATGCCGCCCACTATATCGCCGAGACCGGGGAGGATCTACGCGCCTGGTGGCGCTTCGATCTCGAACTCATCGAGCAGCGCATGTTCGAGGCCTTCACCAGCGTCGCCGATCAGACCCGCTTGCAACTCGAACAATGGTCCGAGCGCGCGCGCCAGGCCTCGCTCTATCAGGCCGGGCAGATCACCGGTCCCGGCACCCTGGTCTGCGACAAGTGTGGCGCCAAGGTTCAGTTCACCCGCGCTGGGCGCATCCCCGCCTGCGCGGAATGCGGTGGGTTGACCTTCCAGCGCGTGCCATCGGCCTCTCAACCGAAGACAGGTTCCTGAGATAGGTTCTAGAGCAGCCCCAACCCGCATCGGACGCGCGATCGAGCGCCGCTTGCGACGCCGGCAACAACCGCCTTGCGGGGATCGACGCCGCTGTCGAATGTGGACGTCGAGCTTGGAACAGGCGTCCAAAGGCAGTATATTCTAGACCCCATAGAGGATAACTTAGCCCCCTATGGGGCGTCATTTAAACCTTATTGGTCATATTCCCGCAGGAGAGACCGGTCCTCGACCGGCGCCGAAGGCGCAACATCCGCCCGGAATCGCTCAGGCAAAAGGACTGCGGGATCCATACCAACTCTGGAGAGCGGCTACGGCAGTAGCCCACCGACGGGGCAGCGATCAGCGCCACCCACGGCTCGCGGCAAGCGAGCCCGCTTGGCGCTCGACGCAAACTCTCAGGTTCAGGACAGAGGGGCGGCGCGCGCAGTCACGGCTGTGGCGCTGGCTCGTTTGTCTTAAAACCGCGCGCCCTCGTTGCCAGCAACAGCGGCCGCCAACCGGAGTTGCCGCATGGGATCCAGAACCCCCCTCTTTTCCGAGCATGAACGCCTCGGCGCTCGCCTCGTGCCGTTCGGCGGCTGGGACATGCCGTTGCATTACGGCTCTCAGCTCGACGAGCATCATGCGGTGCGCCAGCACGCCGGTGTCTTCGATGTCTCGCACATGCGCCCGGTCGACATCCAGGGTGCCGATGCGCTGACGTTCCTGCAACGGCTCCTGGCCAACGATGTCGCTAAGCTCAAGCAGCCCGGCAAGGCGCTCTACAGCTGCATGCTCAATGCCGACGGCGGCGTCATCGACGACCTGATCTGCTACTACTTGGGTCCGAACCGCTATCGGGCCGTGGTCAATGCCGCGACCGCAGACAAGGATCTGGCCTGGATGCAGGCCTGCATTCAAGACGCCTCGATCGGCATCAACAGCCGTGATGATCTCGCCATGCTCGCGGTACAAGGCCCGGAGGCACGCGCTAAGGCCGCGTCGCTGCTGCCGGAGGCGCTGCGCGCGCCGGCACTGGCGCTCAAGCCCTTCTTCGCCACCGAGCAGGGCGACTGGCTGGTCGGCCGCACCGGCTACACCGGCGAGGATGGCTTCGAGATCATGCTGCCCGCCGCCGAGGTCGTCGAGCTGTGGCGCGCACTCATCGCTGCCGGCGTGACGCCCTGCGGGCTCGGCGCGCGCGACACCCTGCGCCTAGAGGCCGGGATGAACCTCTACGGCCAAGACATGACCGAAGAAGTCGGGCCGCTCGAATCGGGCCTCGGCTGGACCCTTGCCTTCGAGCCAGGAGAGCGCGATTTCATCGGCCGCGCGGCGCTCGAAGCGCAGCGCTCGCGGGGCGGGCTGCGCGACTTCGTTGGCCTGCTGCTGACCGGGCGCGGCGTGCTCAGGAGCCATCAGCCGGTGCTGGTGGACGGCCAGCCGGTCGGCGAGGTCACCTCCGGCGGCTTCTCGCCCACCCTGCAACGCAGCATCGCGCTGGCGCGGGTCCAGCCCGGCATGGGCGACTCATGCGCGGTCGAGATCCGCGGCAAGGCTGTGCCCGCGCGGGTGGTGAAACCGCCGTTCGTGCGCCACGGCAAGGCCCGTATCGCACTCGACTAACAAGCATCAGGCGCACCCCCGAATGATGCAGCGCGCGTTATCTTCGTCAAGTTCAGTGCCGACGACGGGCGCAATCTTGATCGACAGCGCTGCACAGCGCCCCAGACGGATTCAGCGGAGCGGCATCGGCCTGTCGCCGTGATACTGCTCTTTTCTCGTACACACCAGGCTCAAGGGCAGCTGCTCTGCGGGCCATATCGCCAACCGCCGCCGCTTTGACAGCGACGCGCTTTCTCAGGAGTCTCTCCAATGAGCACGATCCCAACCGAGCTGAAGTACACCGAGTCCCACGAGTGGGTCAAAGACAACGGCGACGGCACCGTCACCGTCGGCATCACCGATCACGCGCAGGAAGCGCTGGGCGATCTGGTCTTCGCCGAGCTGCCCGAGATCGGCAAGCAGCTCGCGGTCAAGGACGCCTGCGCGGTGGTCGAATCGGTCAAGGCCGCCTCGGACATCTACAGCCCGCTAGCGGGCGAAGTCACCGCCGCCAACGAGACCCTCGACGGCGCCCCCGAGACGATCAACGAGGATGCCTATGGCGACGGCTGGATCTTCCAGCTCAAGCTCGCAGACCCAAGCCAGCTCGACGACCTGATGGACGCCGGCGGCTACGAGCAGCTCCTCGCCGACGAGGGCTGAACCACCATGCCCTTTATCCCGCACACCGACGAGGACATCGCCGGCATGCTCGACGCCATCGGCGTCGACAGCATCGATGCGTTGTTCGACGAGATCCCCACCGAGCTGCGCGCCCAGGGACTGGACGGCGTCCCCGCTGGCCTGAGCGAAATGGAAGTCACCCAGCTGCTGCAAGCGCGCGCGCGCACCGATGGCGAGCCGACCTGCTTCATCGGCGCCGGCGCCTATGACCATCACATCCCCGCCGCCGTATGGCAGATCGCCACCCGCGGCGAGTTCTACAGCGCCTACACGCCCTATCAGGCCGAGGCCAGCCAGGGCACGCTCCAGGTGCTCTACGAGTTCCAGTCGATGATGACCGCGCTGACTGGGCTGGATGTCTCCAACGCCTCGCTCTACGACGGCGCTTCGGCGCTGGCCGAGGCGGTGCTGATGGCGGTGCGCTCGAACCGCAAGGTCAAGAATCCGCGTGTGTTGATGCCGCGCGCGGTGCATCCGTTCTACCGCCGCACGGTGGCCAGCATCGTCCAGCATCAGGGCATCGAATTGGTCGAGGTCGACTTCGACCCGCGCAGCGGGCAGACCAAGATCGAGCACTGTGAGGCCGTTGGCGATCAGCCCTTCGCCGCGCTGGTGGTGCCACAACCGAACGTCTTCGGTGTCCTCGAAGACGTCGATGCGCTGACCGACTGGGCGCAAGCGCGCGATGCGCTGGTGATCGGCGTGGTCAACCCGGTCGCCCTCGCCCTGCTCTCGCCGCCGGGCGACTGGGGCCAGGCCGGTGCCGATATTGCCTGCGGCGAGGGCCAGCCATTGGGGATGCCGCTCGCCTCCGGCGGCCCCTATCTCGGTTTCCTGTGCTGCAAGCAGGCCTTCATCCGCCAACTGCCGGGCCGCATTGCCGGCAGGACCGAAGACCTCGACGGCAAGGTCGGCTACACCCTGACCCTGCAGGCGCGCGAGCAACACATCCGCCGCTCCAAGGCGACCTCGAACATCTGCACCAATCAGGGGCTGCTGGTCACCGCCGCGACCATCCACATGGCGATCCTCGGTGCCGACGGTCTCGAGCGCGTTGCGGCTGCTTGTCATGCCAACACCGCGCGGCTGGTGCAACAGTTGGGCGAGGTGCCGGGCGTCGAGCCGCTCTTCGACGGCCCCGTGTTCCACGAGCGCGCGCTGCGCTTGCCGGCACCCACCGAGACGGTGCTGGCCGCGCTCGCCGAGGACGACATCCTCGGCGGCTTCGACCTCGGACGCGAATATCCAGAACTGGGCTCAGTGCTCCTGGTCTGTGCCACCGAGAAGCGCACCGATGCCGAGATCGCCGCCTACCGCCAGGCCCTCGCCAGCGCTGTGGTCGTCGCCAAGGCCGCTTAGTGTGAGCCGGTGATGCCAAGCCGACGCTCGACACACCCGGGTGAGGCAGCCGCCCTTCACCCTTCACCCATCACCCGTCACTAATCGCCATGCTCATCCAAGAACATTCTCGCCCCGGCCGCCGCGCCACCGCGCAGGCGCCGCTCACGACCGCCGACCACGGCGCGCTGCCACCCGCGCTGCGCCGCAAGCAGCGCGCCGCGCTGCCCGAGGTCTCCGAGTTGCAGGCCGTGCGTCACTACACCCAGCTCTCGCAGCAGAACTTTTCCATCGACACGCACTTCTATCCGCTCGGTTCGTGCACGATGAAATACAACCCGCGCGCCTGTAATAGCCTGGCCTCGCTGCCCGGCTTCCTCGCGCGCCATCCCGCCGCGCCAGAGACCCATAGCCAGGGCATCATGGCCTGCCTGCACGAGCTACAAGACATGCTGAAGAGCGTCACCGGCATGCACGCGGTCTCGCTGGCGCCGGCCGCCGGCGCTCAGGGCGAGCTAGCGGGGGTGATGATGATCCGCGCCTATCACGACGCCCGTGGCGATCACGACCGACGCGAAATGCTGGTTCCGGATGCCGCCCATGGCACCAACCCGGCCTCGGCGATCATGGCCGGCTTCAAGGTGCGCGAGGTGCCAACCGGCAGCAACGGCGACGTCGAGATCGATGCGCTGCGTGAAGCGGTCGGCCCGCAGACCGCCGGCATCATGCTCACCAATCCGAGCACCGTGGGCGTCTTCGACCGCAACATCCAAGCCATCGCCAAGACCGTCCACGAGGCCGGCGGCCTGCTCTATTACGACGGCGCCAACCTCAATGCGATCCTCGGCAAGGTGCGGCCCGGCGACATGGGCTTCGATGTCATCCACATGAACCTGCACAAGACCTTCTCGACCCCGCATGGCGGCGGCGGGCCCGGCGCCGGTCCGGTTGGGGTCTCGAAGCGGCTGGAGCCTTATCTGCCGATTCCGCTGGTCGATCAGGGCGACGACGAGCGCTATCACTGGCTCGATGAGGATGACCGTCCCGAGAGCATCGGCCGCCTGACCGCCTTCGGCGGCAACATGGGCATCCTGTTGCGTGCCTACATCTACGCCCGCCTGCTCGGCGCCGAGGGCATGCGTCGAGTCTCCGAGTTCGCCACCCTCAACGCCAACTATCTGCAGGCTCGCCTGCGCGAGGCCGGTTTCCAGCTCGCCTACCCGGAGCGGCGCGCCAGCCACGAGTTCATCATCACCTTGAAGAAAGAGGCGAAAGACTTCGGCGTCAACACCATGGATGTCGCCAAGCGCCTGCTCGACTATGGCTACCACGCGCCGACCACCTACTTCCCGCTGTTGGTGCCCGAATGCCTGCTGATCGAGCCGACCGAGACCGAGTCCAAGGAAGCGCTCGACGGCTTCGTCGAGGCCATGACCCAGATTCGCACCGAGGCCGAGCACGAGCCGGAGACGGTCAAGCAGGCGCCGCACAGCCTGCCGATGCGGCGGCTCGACGATGTGCGCGCCGCGCGCCAGCTCGATGTTGCCTGGAAACCTGCCGAGGCGTCTGTTGGCGAGTCCGCTGCCCGCAAACCAACCGGGGCCGCGACCGGGGAGCCTGCGAGTCAAGCCGTCGGCGGTCATGCCTGAAACCGGCATCACCAGGAACGCGATACCCATGGCCAACCACAACGTCAGCGGCTGGCGCCGGATCATCTACGCCTTCGGCTATTCGATGAAGGGCTTCAAGGCCTGCTATGAACTCGAGGAGGCCTTTCGCCAAGAGGTCCTCGTCCTCATCTTCATGATCCCACTGGCGCTCTGGCTCGGCGAGTCGCCCGTCGAGCGCGCTATGCTGGTCGGCAGCCTGTTGCTGGTGCCGGTGGTCGAGCTGCTCAACTCGGCGATCGAGGCCAATGTCGACCGCGTTGGCCTGGAGCGTAACGAGCTTTCCGCACGCGCGAAGGATATCGCGTCTGCGGCGGTGTTCATGAGCATCAGCTTTGCCGCAACGATCTGGGGCCTAGTCTTGATCCCCCGTTGGTTGTGACGCTGGCGCAAGCGGTGATACAGGCTGACCCAAAGCTGACCCCGAGACGAACCATTTCCCTGCCGAGAATCTCTTTGACCTGGAACCGACAGTATGAGCCGAACGCCTGACGACGCGCCCTTCCTGCCACTGCCGATCGCCGTGGCTACGGTCTCCGATAGTCGCACTGCCGAGAACGATACCTCGGGCCGCTATCTGCGCGAGCAACTGACCGCCGCTGGCCATCGGCTCGCCGACCAGGTCATCTGCAAGGACGACGTCTACCAGCTGCGCGCACTGTTCTCGCGCTGGATCGCCGATCCCGAGGTGCAGGTGGCGATCAGCACCGGCGGCACCGGTATCACCGGCCGCGATAGCACCCCGGAGGCCATCGCGCCCTTGTTCGACAAGACCATCGATGGCTTCGGCGAGCTGTTCCGGCAGATCTCGTTTCAGGAGATCGGGGCCTCGACTGTGCAATCGCGCGCCGTCGCCGGTATCGCCAACGGCACCCTGCTGTTCTGCCTGCCCGGCTCCACCGGCGCCTGCCGCACCGCCTGGGAGCAGATCCTGCAGCCGCAGTTGGACAGCCGCACGCGGCCCTGCAACTTCGCCCAGCTGATCGCGCGCTTCAGCGAGCGCTGATCCCGATGACCAAGGATTCGACTCACAACCAGGCGACTGCGGCCAGTGACACCTTGAGCGCCACCGCGACCGACACGGCCAACGCCACCTCGGTAACGGCCGCATCGGGCAGCCCAGTATCCACCGAGCGTGTGAACGACTGCGAGCCGAGCCAGGCCTCGACGGGATCGCCAGCCGCCAAACCGCTCAGCGTCGAAGCCGCTTCGGCACAGCTGCTCGCCGCCGCCCGGGTCATCGAAGGCAGCGAACAGTTGCCCACCATGGATTGTCTCGGCCGCGTGCTCGCCGAGCCCGTCATCAGCGGCACCGATCTGCCGGGCTGGGACAACAGCGCGATGGACGGCTACGCACTGCGCGCTTCCGATCTGCAAGCCGGTGGCGGCTGGCTCCCGATCAGTCAGCGCATCGCCGCCGGCCAGTGCGGCACGCCGCTCACGCCCGGCACCGCCGCACGCATCTTCACCGGCGCCCCGCTGCCCGAAGGCGCCGACAGCGTCGTCGTGCAGGAGGTCTGCACGCCCGAGCGCGACGGTCTGCGCATCGAGGCCAAGACCAGCGCTGAGATCAGAACCGGTGACAACATCCGCCGGCGTGGCGAAGAACTGCAAGCCGGCTCGCAAGTGCTCGCCACTGGAACGCGGCTCGGCCCCCAGCATCTGGGTCTTGCCGCAGGTGTCGGCGCCGCGCAGCTGCAGGTGTCTCGTCGGCTGCGCGTCGCCGTGCTGGCCAGCGGCGACGAGTTGGTCATGCCTGGGGAGCCACTGGGTCCAGGCCAGATCTACAACTCGAACCGGTTTCTGTTTCGCGCCTTGCTGCAAGGGCTCGGCTGCGAGGTCATCGACCTTGGCATCGTCAAGGACGACCGCGAGGCGACACTGGCTGCGCTCGGCAGCGCCGCCGAGCAGGCCGATCTGGTCATGGCCAGTGGTGGCGTGTCGGTCGGTGACGAAGACCATGTGCGCCCGGCGGTCGAGCAACTTGGCCGCCTCGACCTCTGGCGCGTGGCGATGAAGCCCGGCAAACCGCTCGCGTTCGGGCGCATCGGCGAGACACCGTTCATTGGCAGCCCCGGCAATCCGGTCTCGCTGTTCGTGACCTTCTGCCTGTTCGCACGGCCGTTCATCGAGCGCATGCAAGGCGTACAGGATGCCAAACTCCCCACCCCGCTCATGCTACCCGCTGGCTTTGAGCTGGCCAAACCGGCCAAACGTCGCGACTATCAACGCGCGCGGCTGGAGTTCGATAGCGCCGGAAAGGCATCCATTCAGCGCTTCCACAGCAGCTCATCGGCCGCCCTAAGTTCACTGACCTGGGCCAATGGGCTGGTCATCATCCCGCCGGGCGAGACCATCGCGATCGGCGATCCGGTGGCCTTCCTGCCGTTCGCCGAGCTGGTGCCTGGCCATCGGAGCCTCTGAGGGATACGCCGACATGATCGAATTGCGCTACTTCGCCAGCCTGCGCGAGCAGCTCGGGCTCGATGCCGAAGCCATCGAGTCAAGCGCTGGCACCACTGTGGCCGAACTGAGGGCGCGCTTGCGCGAGCGTGGTGAGCCTTGGACGCAAGCGCTCGCGCCAGAGCAGCGCCTCCTGGCTGCCGTCAATCAGGAAATGGCACGTCCCGAGACGCCCGTCGCCGATGGTGATGAAGTCGCCTTTTTCCCGCCCGTGACGGGCGGGTAAGCGGTCCCGCTACCCGGGTGCTGAGGTCGAGGCGCGTCAGTCAGCTGTCGGACAGCCAACGCGCAATGATCTGGCCTGTTCATCAGACCAGGCGTAGAAGTCGGTCTCATAGTCGGTCGTCAACGCTGCCAGGACTCCTCAATGGTCGGCTCAGGGGCTCAGCTTGGCGCTCTCGCGTGTTGGGAGCCAACCTTGGGCCAAAACGCGTTCACTGACCAAGATAGACCTCGATCACCCGGGGATCGTTCTGCACCTCATCCATGCTGCCCTCGGCGAGCACCGAACCTTGGTGTAGCACGGTGACGCGTTGGGCGATCGAGCGCACGAAGTCCATGTCGTGCTCGACGACGATGACGGTGTGCTTGCCGGCGAGTGAGGTCAGTAGCTCGGCGGTGCGCTCCATCTCCTGATGGGTCATGCCAGCGACCGGCTCGTCGACCAGCAGCAGATGCGGGTCTTGCATCAGCAGCATGCCGATCTCGAGCCATTGTTTCTGACCGTGCGAGAGATTGCCGGCCTCACGCTGCGCCTGCTCCTGTAGGCCGATGATGCCGAGCACTTCATGGATGCGATCGCGCTCTTTGCCGGTCAGCCGAGCGAGCAGCGTCGGGAAGACACGCTTGTCGGCGGCCATCGCCAGCTCCAGGTTCTCGAACACGCTGTGATGCTCGAACACCGTCGGCTTCTGGAACTTGCGCCCGATGCCAACCTCGGCGATCTCAGGCTCGGTCAGCTTGAGCAGGTCGATCTTCTGGCCGAAGAAGGCGCTGCCCGAGTCCGGCCGCGTCTTGCCGGTGATGATGTCCATCATCGTCGTCTTGCCGGCCCCATTCGGGCCGATCACGCAGCGCAGCTCGCCGGCATTGACATAAAGGTTTAGCTCATCGATCGCCTTGAAGCCGTCGAAGCTGACGTTCAGCCCTTCGAGATAAAGGATCGGGCCGTGACTGACATCTAGCTCCAGATCCTTGGCCCGGATCATGAAATCGAACTGTCGATCGCGGCAGGTCAGCTCCTTGAATTCCTGCCCGAAGCCTTGCCAGACCTGCTTGGGACCGCTGAAATCGAAGGTGCGGTCGCTGCGCAGCAGATCGCGCTCCGACCCGCGACCGGAGGGGCTGTTCGGTTGGCGCGCGGATGTGTCGCTCGAAGCAGCTCCGCGATCCGATTGGTGGCTCGTTTCGCTGTCCAAGTTGGCTTTGCTATCCGCAGGCGCTTCGCCAGTCATGTCTGGTTTGCCCGTCGTAGCCGCTTCGCCAGCAGCGCTCCTTTCACCGTCCAGCGTTCGCTTGCTGATTAACGCTGTCTCATCGGCCAGCGTTACCTTAGCCGTCGACTGCGTTTCGCGGCTGTTGCTGATGCTCGGGCTCATGCACTCACCTCCTGAACCTTATCGGGCTTCGCGCGGCGCCAACGCAAGCGCTTGAGCAATCCGGCGATGCCAGCGGGCAGAAAGACGGTGACTAGCACGAACAGCCCGCCGAGCACGAACAGCCAGGCTTCGGGGAAGGCGCCGGTGAAGACCGTCTTGCCATAGTTCACCAAGATCGCACCAATGACCGCGCCATAGAGGGTCGCTCGGCCACCGATGGCGACCCAGACCACCAGTTCGATCGAATTCAGCGGCGAGAACTCGCCGGGATTGATGATGCCAACCTGAGGCACATAGAGCGCGCCCGCCACCCCGGCCAGCGCCGCCGAAAAGGTCCAGATCGCGAGCTTGACCCGATCCACCCGATAACCGATGAAACGCACCCGCGACTCGGCATCGCGCACCGCCACCGCGACTCGCCCCAACTTCGAGGTCACGATCCAGCGGCAGGCCCAGTAGCCGAGCGCCAGCGCCAGCGCCGAGGCCAGGAACAGCCCGATCCGTGTGCCATCCGCCTGTAGATCGAAGCCGAGTAAATCCTTGAAGTCGGTCAGTCCATTGTTGCCGCCGAAACCCATCTCGTTGCGGAAGAAGGCCAGCATCAGCGCATAGGTCAGCGCCTGGGTGATGATCGACAGGTAGACGCCGGTGACCCGCGAGCGAAACGCCAGCCAGCCGAACACGAATGCGAGCAGCCCGGGCACGAGCAGGATCATCAGCGCCGCGTACCAGAACTGATCGAAGCCCTGCCAAAACCAGGGCAACTGCTGCCAGTCGAGGAAGACCATGAAATCCGGCAGCACCGGGTCGCCATAGACCCCGCGATCGCCGATCTGGCGCATCAGGTACATGCCCATCGCATAGCCGCCGAGGGCGAAGAAGGCGCCATGGCCGAGACTGAGAATCCCGAGATAGCCCCAGACCAGATCGACCGCGACGGCCAGCAGCGCATAGGTCAGATACTTGCCGAGCAAGGTCACCGTGAAGGTGCTGACATGCAGCGGATTGCCGTCCGGCACCAGCAGATTCAGGATCGGCACCAGGATCGCGATCAGCGCCAGCAGCACCAGCATGATCTGGCCGCCGGTATCGCCCTTGAGTGGTTGCAACAGGCCCATGTTCGATGCTCTCAGTGCTTAGTCAGCCGCTGCACGGCCACGCTGCGGAAACAGCCCGCGTGGGCGCTTCTGGATGAACAGGATGATAAACACCAGTACCAGGATCTTGGCCAGCACGGCGCCAGCCCAGGGCTCCATCAGCTTGTTCGCGACGCCCAGCGTCAGACCACCGATCAGGGTGCCCCAGAGATTGCCGACGCCACCGAAGACCACGACCATGAAGGAATCGATGATGTAGCCCTGCCCCATATTGGGGCCAACGTTGGTGAGCTGCGACAGCGCCACGCCCGCGACCCCGGCAATGCCGGCGCCCAGCCCAAAGGTCAGCGCATCGACACGCGCCGAGCGCACGCCCATCGCCCGCGCCATGGCGCGGTTCTGCGACACCGCCCGCACCTGCAAGCCAAGCGCAGTGCGCTTGAGCACTAGCAGCAACAGCGCGAAGACGATGAGCGCAAAGAGCAGGATATAGAGTCGGTTATAGGTCAGCGCGAGGCCAGGATTGAGCTGCAGCGAGCCGCTCATCCAGCTCGGGTTTTGTACCGCGACGTTCTGCGCCGAGATCGTCGTTCGCACCAACTGCTGCAGGATCAGGCTGATGCCGAAGGTCGCCAGAAGCGTCTCGAGCGGGCGACCGTAGAGGAAGCGGATCACCGTGCGCTCGATGGCGATGCCGAAGGCGCCCGAGACCAAGAAGGCGGCCGGCACCGCGACCAGCAGTGACCAATCGGTGAGGCCAGGCATCGCCTGCTGCACCAGATAGGTGGTGTAGGCGCCGATCATGATCAGCTCGCCGTGGGCCATGTTGATCACGCCCATGACACCGAAGGTGATCGCCAGCCCGATCGCCGCCAGCACCAGCACCGAGCCCAGACTAAGACCGAAGAATAGGGTCTCGACGCTGCTGTTGAACTGACGTTTGCGATCGATCGCATCCAGCGCGGCTTTGGCCGCAGTGAGCACCGCCGGGTCTTGCTCCGATGCGACCAGCGCATTCAGGGCATTGCGCGCCTGTGGATAGAGATTGCCATGCAGCGCCTCGATGGCCGCCAACCGGCGGTCTGCCTCTGGCTGCTGTAGATCGGCGATGGCCACCACCAAGTCCAGCGCGTCCGCGACCTGCTTGTCGTCTTCAACCGCCAGCTGCGCACGCACGGCGGTGATGACGGTCGGATCATCGCTACCCACCATCTCGCGCGCCGCCCGCACGCGCAGGGCGGGGTCCGGGCTGGCCAGGGTCAGCGCCGCGATCGAGGTACGCAGCCCGCTGCGCATGCGGTTGTTGATCGTGATCTTGCGCACATCGCGGCGCCCGACCTCGCCGAGGGCTTCGGCGGTGAGCGCATCGGTCAAGGCCCAGCCACTGCCCGCTGGCTGCACATAGACGATGCGGTCATCGTCCTTGCGATAATAGAGATCACCGGCGAGCAGTGCCTTCAGCAGCGGGATCGCACGCGGATCGCCGGTTTCCGCGATGGCGCGCGCGGCGGCCTCCTTGGCCTTGAACGAGGTCTCCGTCAACTGCGAAACAGGCGCTTCGAGCCCAGTGGCTAGGTCAACTGCGGACTCGGTCGTCGGATCGTTTGCTCGATCAGTTGCAGACTCGATTGTCGGGCTGTCTGCTGGGCTGGTTGCGAGTTCCGCCGGGCTTGAGGCGGAATCTGTCGCCTGGCTGTCGGTTGCGTTGCTCGTGGCCATGCTCAGCAACAGCAAGAGGCCGAGCATCTTCGCCAGGACGGGGCCACTGCCGCCCAACGCAAACCTAGACATAACGCTCATCGACCGTGCGAGGTGACATAAGGGGTCAACGCTGAAGTTGGATGGCTAGAGGTGGACACTGTCGCGCCATTCGGATCGAGTTTGAGGCGGATTATCCGGCAATCGCCTTGGTCGACGCCATCCCTGGCTAGGGCCGCAGCCGCTCTCAGCGTCACGGCGCTTGGGCCAACAGGCCTATTTGGCCGACTGCTCGGCACCGAGGCACTTTTTAGTCTCGGTATTGTAGTTGCCGCAGTTGATCGGGTCCGTCCAATCGGCGATCAGATCCTTGGAGCCTTCCAGGTAATCGGACCAAGCGTCGCCCGGCACCTCGTCCTCGGTCTGATAGACGATCGCGAACTGACCGTCGTCTTGGATCTCGCCGATCAGCACCGGCTTGGTGATGTGGTGATTGGGCAGCATTTTAGCGGTACCACCGCTGAGATTGCTGGTGCTCAAGCCGACGATCGCCTTCTCAACGGCATCGGTGTCGGTGGTACCGGCCTTCTCGACCGCCTGTACCCAGAGATCGAAGCCGATCTTGTGCGCTTCCATCGGGTCGTTGGTGACCCGTTTCGGGTTATCGATGAACGCGTGCCAGGTCTCGATGAAGGCGTCGTTCTCGTCGGTCGGCACGCTCATGAAGTAGTTCCAGGCCGCCAGATGGCCGACCAGCGGGCCGGTGTCGATGCCAGAGAGTTCTTCCTCGCCGACCGAAAAGGCGATAACCGGGATGTCTTCGGCCGAGACGCCCTGATTACCCAGCTCTTTGTAGAAAGGCACGTTGGCGTCGCCGTTGATGGTCGAGACCACGGCGGTCTTCTTACCCTCGGAGCCGAACTTCTTGATCTCGGCGACGATCGACTGCCAGTCGGAATGTCCGAATGGCGTGTAGTTGATCATGATGTCCTCTTCCGCCACGCCGTTCTGCTTCAGGTAGGCTTCAAGGATCTTGTTGGTGGTGCGCGGATAGACGTAGTCGGTCCCAGCCAGCACCCAGCGCTCGACGCCGAGTTCGTCCTTCAGATAATCGACCGCCGGGACCGCCTGCTGATTCGGTGCCGCGCCGGTGTAGAAGACGTTCTTCGATGACTCCTCGCCCTCGTACTGCACCGGATAGAACAGCAGGCCGTTCAGCTCTTCGAACACCGGCAACACCGATTTGCGCGAGACCGAGGTCCAGCAGCCGAAGACGGCGGCGACCTTGTCCTGCTCAATCAGACCGCGCGCCTTCTCGGCGAACAGCGGCCAGTCCGAGGCCGGATCGACCACTACCGCCTCGAGTTGCTTGCCAAGCACCCCGCCCTTCTCGTTCTGTTCCTCGATCAGCATCAGCACTGTATCTTTGAGTGTGGTCTCGCTGATCGCCATGGTGCCGGAGAGCGAGTGCAGCACACCGACCTTGATGGTCTCATCGTTGGCCTGATCCGCTGCGGGCGCGGCGTCTTCGGCGAATCCGGATAGCGACGCGGTCAGCCCGAGCGCGATGCCGGCACTGAGCAGCAGGGGTTTGAAAGACGGGATCGAAATCATCCAGGAGTCTCCTGTGGTGATGAGTCTTGAAACGCGAACCGTTGGCATGAGACGCCAACGAGCGATCCGAAGCAAGCCCTGAGCCAGGAAGCTAATCGACTGATATCGAGGCTAGATTCAGAGTCTAGCGCAGACTCGCCGCGCTGCCGCGCACCAAAAGTGAACGCTAGCCGGCAATTTGGTGCGGCATTCTGCACCAATTTGGTGAGCTGATCCTCTGCAAGTGATCGCCAGCCAATGCAGCATTTCCAGACCGCTTCTGAGCGAGCAGACACCCGAGACGGGATATGCCGGAGCAGAGCGGGCTTGAGCGGCGGTAGCCGTCAGGGACGCAGCACCAGATTGAAATCGCGGAACGGCTCGAAGTCCGGCCCGCTCGGCACCGGCAGGGGCGAGGCATCATAGATCGCATTCACAACCGACTGATCGAACCTCGGATTGCCGCTGCTAGTGACGATCTTGACCTGATTGCTGATGACGCTGCCGCCGGGCTCGAGCCGCACATTGACGACCGGTGCGTTGCCTTCCCAGGTGCCAGCCGGATGCACCCAGAACTGGCGGATGCGCTCTTGGATCGCCGGCACCCACTGGCTGGCGATCTCCTCGTTCGGAGCGCCCGACTCGGTAGCGCCGCGCTGCTGCCTCTCGCTCAGTACTGGCAATCCGACATCGGGCAGCAGGCCGCGCGCGCCGAACAACAGCAACACCGTCAGTGCATTGGCGAGCAGCACCGCAACGAAGACCGTCACAAACAATTTTCCAGTGCTCATCCGAGCTCCTCTGTGAGTTCAAAGACGCCGTTATCATCCCCAGCTTTAGCCTTCCGGCAGCGGCATTGCCCGACGGTGGGCGAAGCCGCCTCGTCTACCGAAGAGCCCCCGACCACACAGCCCTCCTCCACCATCGACTCGATCTACTAGCAACCGAGGCCCAAGATCACCATGCGAATCCTGCACACCATGCTGCGCACCGGCCCGCCCGAACGACCGCCAGCACTCGCCGAGCAGATCGCCGCCACTCTCGCCGATCAAGGCTGGTGCATGACCGACAACTTCCTCGCGCCATTGCACATCAGCCAGCTCCGCCATGAGGCGCAACAGCAATGGCAGGCGGGACACTTCCGGCGTGCCGGTATTGGCCGTGGCGAGAATTTGGAAGTCCGCGACGAGGTCAGAACCGACTGCGTCGCCTGGCTTGAGCCCAGCGATCTCAGCGCCGCCCAGCGGCTCTATTGGAGCCAGCTCGAACAGCTGCGGTTGGCGATCAACCGCAGCCTGCTCCTCGGCCTCTACGAACTCGAGGCGCACCTGGCGGTCTATCCGCCTGGCACCTATTACCGCAAGCACCTGGACCAATTTCGCGGCATCGGCGAGCGCACGCTGAGCTGCATCCTCTATCTAAACGAGGCTTGGCAGGCCCGGGACGGCGGCGCGCTGCGTCTCTACACCGATCCGAACCATCCTGAGGCGAGCGAGCTGATCCTCCCCGAAGGCGGTCGCCTGGTCACCTTCTTCAGCGCCCGTTTTCTGCATGAGGTAGAGCCCGCAACGCGCGAGCGCTTCAGCCTCACCGGCTGGTTCAAGCGCCGCTGCTAGCGAGCGGCGATGGTCCGCTCAAGGTAGCAATGACTACCTCCGTAGCATAAAGGGAACGCGCCTAAGGTGCGTCTTCAGGTCGCAGACCCGACAACGGCGGTCTACGCTGTGTCAGCCTCCTCACAGCCGTCTCCACACCCCCTGCGCCGCATCCGCGACAAATCAACCGCTTAGCATCCAGGCAGAAATAGGCACGCAGTTTGCTTTAGATAAACCCATTGAACCTAGCGCGTCGCCCATGCGGCGCCGTCAGACGTTATGGGGATCGAGACATGCTACAAGCGGTAACCACTCTGGAGGCAGAGCGGCGAACGACGGAGAGCGCGTCGGACAGTGGCTGCGCGTCAAGCGGCTGCGGTAGCAGTACCGATAAGCTGGCGCATCTGCCGGCGGCGATTCGCGCCAAGGTCAATGACCACCCCTGCTTCTCCGAAGACGCCCACCATCACTATGCGCGCATGCATGTGGCGGTGGCGCCGGCCTGCAACATCCAGTGCCACTACTGTAACCGTAAGTACGACTGTTCCAATGAGTCGCGCCCTGGCGTGGTCTCGGAGCTGCTGACGCCCGAGCAGGCCATCAAGAAAACCCTCGCCGTCGCCGCCGCGATCCCGCAGATGAGCGTGCTCGGCATCGCCGGCCCTGGTGATCCGCTTGCCAACCCGGAGCGCACCCTCGCCACCTTCCGCGCGCTGTCCGAGAAGGCCCCCGACATCAAGCTCTGTCTCTCGACCAACGGCCTCGCGCTGCCGGAGCTAGTCGACGAGATCTGTGAGCACAACATCGATCACGTCACCATCACCATCAACTGCATCGACCCCGAGATCGGCGCCAAGATCTATCCCTGGATCTTCTGGAACAACCGCCGCGTCAAAGGAGTTAAGGCCGCTCAAATCTTGATCGAGCAACAGCAGAAAGGCCTGGAGATGCTCACCGAGCGCGGCGTGCTGGTAAAGGTCAACTCGGTGCTGATCCCCGGTGTCAATGATGAGCACTTGAAGGAGGTCAGCCGCGTGGTCAAGGCCAAGGGCGCCTTCCTGCACAACGTCATGCCGCTGATCGCCGAGCCTGAGCACGGCACCTTCTACGGCCTGATGGGCCAGCGTGGCCCCACTCAAGACGAGTTACAAGCCTTGCAAGACGCCTGCAGCGGCGACATGGCGATGATGCGCCATTGTCGGCAATGCCGCGCCGATGCAGTCGGCATGCTCGGCGAGGATCGCGGTGCCGAGTTCTCGGTCGAGAAGATCGAGCGGATGGAGATCGATTACGCCGCCGCGATGCAACGCCGCGCCGAGGTGCATGCCGAGATCGAGGCCAAACGCCAAGCCCAACGCCAAGCTCAGGGCGAGTCGCGCCAACAGACGCAGCAGCATCAGCGCGGCGAGGTCTTCGTCGCCCTCGACTCGCTCACGCGTCGGCGCCCAAAAGCTCCACCGCCCACCACAGAGCCGGCGAGCACTCGCAGTGCAGGTCGCCCACTGCGCATGGCCGTCGCGAGCAGTGGCAGCGGCGTCATCAATCAGCACTTCGGGCATGCCCGCGAGTTCTTGGTGTATGAGGCCGATGGACAAGCGGTGCGCTTTATCGGTACGCGCCGGGTGGCAGCCTATTGCAGCGGCGATGAGACCTGCGGCGACGGCGAATCGGCGCTCGCCGGCACCCTGCGCGCACTCAACGGCTGCGCTGCGGTGCTCTGCTCCAAGATCGGCATCGAGCCCTGGGACGCGCTCGAAGCCGCTGGCATTGCGCCGAATGGTGAGCATGCGATGGAGCCGATCGAGGATGCCGTGGCCGCTGTCTATGCCGAACTGGCCGCCGCAGGCCGCCTTGCCGACCCCGAAACCCAAACTGCGCTGAGCGCTTAAGCCGTCGCGGAGGTCATGCGTCGCGCTTAGCCGCTAGCCACTAGCCAAAAAGCGCTCGTACTTGCTCCGACGCCTAACACCCCGCCAGCACCGACACTGAAGACAGCACCATGGCTTATCAAATTACCGATGGCTGCGTGAACTGCTGGGCCTGCGAGCCGCTGTGCCCGAGCCAAGCGATTCAGGCCGCCAAGCCGCATTTCATCATCGACCCGAGCCAGTGCAGTGAGTGCGTTGGCGATTTCGCCGAGCCGCAATGCGCGAGCATCTGCCCTGTTGAGTGCGCCATTCTCGATGCCAGCGGCACTCCAGCAAATCCGCTTGGCTCGCTGACCGGCATCCCGCCCGAGCGCTGGAATGCGGCCATGGCCGAGATTCGAGCCCGTTGAGCCGTTGACGATCCACCGCCAGAACATGCGCACTTGCTAGCGCAGTACGAGGTAGCTAATCGATGTTTGTTGCCGAGCCTGTTCTCACCGACGACAGAGCGAGTACCCGCCCTGCTCACAGCGCACGCGCGAACCACCCCGCAGTCCGCTTCGTGAGTGCGGCTATAGGTGGTGGCCTATCGTCCGCGCGGCAATTACTTGCCTGGCACCACAGCCAGCGTCCTACGCTTGGCTCCACACAGATCTCCGCGCGGGCTTGGCGCCGACAATCGGCGCTGATCTGTCTCCAAGCCAATCTGGAGATCGAGGCTCGACGATGACCGACGTCATCTTCTACGAGAAGCCAGGCTGCATTGGCAATGCGAAGCAGAAGCGGCTGCTGGCGCAGCACAATCACTTGTTGGTGGTGCGTGACATCCTCAGTGAGCGCTGGAGCGCGGAGCGCCTGCGCCCGTTCTTCGGTGAAAAACCCGTCAGCGCTTGGTTCAACCCGACCGCCCCGCGCGTCAAAAACGGCCAGGTGGTGCCTGCGGACCTCAGCGAGGACGAGGCGCTGGCGCTGATGATCGCCGAACCGCTGCTGATCCGACGCCCGCTGATAGAGACGCCCATCGGACGCTGTGCTGGCTTCGAGGCGGGGCCAGTGCTCGACGACCTCGGCATCCAGCTTAGGCCTAACGAAGATCTGCAGTCCTGCTCGCGCGCCGAAGGCCAGCCCGATTGTGAACCAACGCCGTCAACATCCGCATCCGAGGCGACGTTCGGGTTAGGAGCGACGCGAGCGTGAGTAGTCCCGCCCCCAAGCATGCCCTCGCGACGATGTCCGAGCGCGACTGCGACGCGGTCGAGATTGCACCTGGCGTGCACTGGATCGGCGCGCTCGACCCTGGGCTGCGCAGCTTCGACATGATCCTGCGCACCGCCAACGGCACCACCTACAACGCCTACGCGGTGCGTGGTAGTGACGGCGTCGCCATCATCGATACGGTCAAGGCCGAGTTCGCTGACGACTTCTTCGCGCGTCTCGAGCAAGTGGCCCGTCTCGATGAGATCCGCGTCATCGTCCTCAACCACCTCGAGCCCGACCACACCGGGGCACTTCCGGAGCTGCTGCGACGCGCCCCACAGGCGCGCTTGATCATCTCCAAGCGAGCGCCGGCCATGCTCAAGGCGCTGCTGAAGCCGACCGAAGATCAGCTCGATTACGAGGTCGTCGACACCGGCGACGAGGTCCGCCTCGGCGACCGCCGGCTGCGCTTCTTAAACACGCCCTACCTGCATTGGCCCGATACCCAGTGCACCTACCTGGTGGAGCAGCAGATCCTGTTCTCGGGCGATGTCTTCGGCTGTCACCACTGCGACCCGCGCCTGTTCAACGACCGCGTCGGTGACTTTCGTTTTTCCTTCGACTATTACTACGCGCACATCATGCGCCCCTTTAAGTCGCATGTGCGCGATGCCCTCAGGCTGATCGAACCGCTGCCGCTGACGCTGATCGCGCCGGCACATGGCCCAGTCCTCCGCGAGCGCCCGCGCCGCTATGTGACGCGCTACCGGGAACTCTCGAGCAGCGGTGAATCCTTTGATCAGCCCTTTGAAGCGAACGAGCAGCCCGCCTCGCTCATCATCTTCTATCTGAGCGCCTACGGCAGCACCACACGTATGGCGGAGGCCGTGCAAGCCGGCGCCGAATCGGTCCCAGGCCTGCGCGTGTCCTTATACGACCTCGAAGGCGGAGAGATCGCACCCTTCATCGACCTAATCGAGGAGGCCGACGCACTCGCGTTCGGCTCCCCGACCGTCAACGGCGATGCGGTCAAACCGATCTGGGATCTCCTCTCGTCGCTGACCGGAATCAGCCTACGCGGGAAGATCGGCGCCGCCTTCGGCTCCTACGGCTGGAGCGGCGAGGCAGTCCCGATGATCGAGGATCGGCTGCGCGGCTTAAAGATGCGTGTGCCGGTGTCTGGTCTGCGTCTAAAGCTGACACCCACCGACGCTGAACTCGATGCCTGTCGCGCCTTCGGCCGCCAGATCGCCGAGGCCATGACCGCCACGTCGAACGGACCGGTCAGCGCGGAGCGCGTCATCGATTTCGCCGAACTGAGCCCTTGAGCGGATCAGCAACAGAAGCGCCGCGTGACGGCGCCCTGATGATCCCACACCCACACCCCCAACCCATTCCAACTGAAACCAAGAGGAACAAACCGCATGGCCAAGGCAAAAGTGACCTTTCAGGACATCGAGCAAACCGTCAATGTCCCCGCCGGCATCCGCGTCATCGATGTCTCCGAGAAGATCGGTGCCGGCATCATCTATGGCTGTCGAGAAGGCGATTGCGGCACCTGCATGATGCACGTCGTCGATGGCTGGAACAATCTCACCGAGCCCTCGGTGCTCGAAGAGAAGGTTCTGCGCGAGAACATGGCCAGTCGCCACGACCGCCTCGCCTGCCAGGCCCAGATCATCGGCGATTGCACCGTCAAGCCGGCCTAGAACGCCGATCCTGACCACCCTCCCTCATCAGCTCATCCAACATCAAACGCGGAACCAAAATCGATGGCACTCGTGACCTTTTCTAACCCCGATTACAAGGACAAGACCGTCTACGCGGTCGCTGGCAGCCACACTGAGACTGTGCTCAAGATCGCCAAAGAGCACAAGATCCCGGTTCAGTTCGACTGTCAGGACGGTGAATGCGGCCATTGCCTGGTGCGCGTGACCAGCGTCGATGACAAGGAGCGCATGGGTTATTTCCTGACCGATAAAGAGCAGACGGTGCTCAAGGAACTCGGCAAGCTGACCCAGGATCAGATCGACCGGCTGCATGTGGACGATATGCCGAGCGAATGGCGTCTGGCCTGCCAGATGATCGTGCGCGACGAAGACGTCCGCGTCGAGTACTGACCCATGCCCGCGTCGGCACCGGCTTCTCCAACGCCATGCTCCGACGCGAGCACCAACCTGGTGCCCGCCGCCAACGCCTGCACCAATTCGGCTCTGGCCGAGGCGGCGGAACGCTGGCGGTACTGGCTCCTTTCCCATGCCGCTGGCCGCCGCAATGACGAGATTCTGGCTTCGATGCTCGCCAGTCAGTGCGTTGGCCTCGGCGCTATGCCAAACTGGCTCGGCCTCGCGCCTGAAGCGTTCGAGGAGCTAATCGCCTATCACTTTCCGGCACTGCAACAGACCTCGCTTCCGCAGCCGCAGCGCCAACTCGATCCAGAGCGGGCCGACGAGCGGGACGAACTGGTTCGGCTTTTGCTTAAACCATCGGATGACAGATCCGATGAGGCCCCCGAATGCTCCAACCTAAGCGCCCACACACAGCCGAGTCTACTGCAGCGCTGGATGGCCGAGATCATCGCCGCTGGCTGCATGGGCAGCGATCATCTTTGGCAAGACCTCGGTCTCTGGGAGCGAGCGGAGCTAAGCCAACTGATGGAACAGAACTTCCCGGCCCTCGCCCATAAGAACGACCGCGACATGAAGTGGAAGCGCTTCTTGTACAAACAGCTGTGCGAGGCCGAGGGCATCTACACCTGCCGTTCACCGTCCTGCGAGGTCTGCGTCGACTACCATGCCTGTTTCGGGCTTGAGAACTGAATTCCTCCTGCTCGCCGAGAACGGCAGCGGCGATCAGATCAAACGTCGCGCCATCGGCGCCTATCTGGGCTTGGCCGTCGGCGATGCGCTTGGCGCCACCGTCGAGTTCATGACCCCGCGCGAGATCCGCGATCAGTATCGCGAACATCGCGACATCAAAGGCGGCGGCTGGCTGCGGCTGCGCAAGGGACACGTCACCGACGACACCGAGATGACGCTCGCGCTCGGCCAGAGCATCCTCGACACTGGTGGCGTCGATGCGCATGCTGCGGCCGAGGCCTTCAGCCAGTGGATGCGCCGCAAGCCGATCGACATCGGCAACACCGTGCGCCGCGGCATCTCGCATTACCGGCGCACCGGCGAGCCGGAATCCCCAGAGAGCGGGTTCGATGCCGGCAATGGCGCCTGCATGCGCTGCTTGCCCGTGGCCTTGGCCACCATCGGTGCCGACATCGACGACATTGCCGAGGCGAATCGGCGCCAAGCGCATGTCACCCACAACAACCCAACCTCCGATGCCGGCACCCTCTGCGTGATCCGCATGGTGCAGGCCGCACTGCTCGGCGGCACACGCAAAGACCTCAAGCTCTTGGCGGACGGCTTGGTCGCCGAAGATCCCATCTACGCCTACGACCGCAAGCGCATCGAGAACCCCAGCGGCTACATTGTCGACACCCTGCGCACCGTGTTCCAAGCGCTGTTTGCCACTGACGATCTCGAGACTGCGCTGATCGACGTGGTCAACCGCGGCGGCGATGCCGACACCACTGGTGCCATCCTCGGCATGGTCGCCGGCGCCCTCTACGGCCCCGCCGCCCTACCTGCGCGCTGGGTCCGTACCCTTGACCCGCAGACCCGTCAGCACTGCCTGTCGCAAGCCCAGCAGTTGATCAAGCTGGCGCCCCTTTGCAGTGCGCTCTAAGGGCTCTACAGGAGCAGTTGGCCAAGACTCGCCTGCTTCTCGACAGGATCTAAGCCAAGGCCAGGGTGAGGTGTTCCTTCCCGATGCCTTGGCACGCAAGTGGCCAAATGCGCCCAAAGAGTGGATCTGGCAGTATGTATTTCCGAGTGGCCGGCTGTCAGTCGACCCTCGCAGTGGTAAAACGCGACGGTATCATGTTCATGAAAATGGCTTGCAGAAGGGGATCAAAGCGGCAGCCCAGCGTGCAGGGATCAACAAGAAGGTCAATTGCCACTGTCTGCGGCATTCCTTTGCGACCCATCTGCTGGAATCTGGCTATGACATCCGCACCGTGCAAGAATTGCTAGGGCATGCGGATGTGTCGACGACGATGATCTATACCCATGTGCTGAATCGTGGTGGGCAGGGGGTGAGGAGCCCGCTCGATAGCCTCGGCTGAGAGGCTGTCTAGCCAATCTCGGCAAATGAAGCGCAAATCCCTTTACGCTGGATAGGCAATTGCGTTATCGCAAACTTTGCGAAGCAGAAAGGGGTCCTTCTCGCGCTAGCAGCACTCGACCTTAAGCGCCTCGAGCATGTTCTCCGAGATCAAAATAGATCCCGTTAGTTTAGCGTTTTCAGAGGCTTAAAGCTAAAGTTGACGGCATTAGGTCCACGGGTGCGCACGGGATCGATGGGATGTGCATCGAGGACTTTCCCGAGTTCGCACGCTCGAACTTGCCGACGATCCGCCAAGCCCTGCGTGAGGGGACCAAACACTTACCCAATTATGTGCTCTTTGCCTTAAGTGGAAAGCGTTCAGGGTGCTCAATGATTTGATCCGTTAAATCAACATCAAGATCAGGCCAGTAGAAATGGCCTGGAGATTGCTCTAAGACATTTACGATTGATTTTACAGTCTGGTCCTTAAACCATGGAAAATCTTCGTAAGACATAAATAGCTCTTTGTTATGAGCAAGTATCCAAAGACCATGTGCAGAAATATTGGTTACTTCAACTTCCGAAGTGCTGGCGCCATGCGCTAACGAGTTCATTGTAACGAACCTCAATCAGTGACTCGATGTGTTTTTGTTGTTTTCTAGAATAACGATGGTTCTTCACCAATTCGATTTCTGGCTCCAGCCAAAACTTTGCCTCACCGTCGCCGGACACGATATGAACATGCATCCGTTCTTCCTCCCGTGAAAAGAAGAAAAATCTATATCCATTGTCTCGGAATACGGTAGGACTCATGTTTTTTTGGGCTCATCCGATCCCTTCACGGTGCCTAAGTGCTGCACGGCCCTCGGCGACAATACGGGGTTGTATCCCTGCGGCTGGGGCCGACGGCATGCGGAGGCGGAAATCGACGTTTGGGCTGAGCGTCTGTGGGGCGAAAATCGAGCATGCATCGTGTGATGAGCATGATGTTTCGGGGCCTTCCGTCGCAGTATAGGCGGTTTTCCGAGCGCGGCGCGCGCGCAGCCGCAGACCAGCGGTGGCCTGTCGAAGTCGGCAACGTCGACATTTCCCAGCGCCCTTCGTGCTGCGGATTACCCCGGATCAGGTTGCACTGGCGCAAGGTGCGCGCTCACACCCGCATGAAGCCCTTGGGCAACACATGCAGCAGGAACCGACGCAGCAGCAGCTCCTCGCCGCTGAGCATCATCACCTTGCCTTGCGCCGGTTGCCGTCGGCGTTATCGGTATTTCCGGAGGGGTTGATGGTTCAGATGGCAATGGATGTGATAGAGCGCATCGTGCTTCGCGCCTTTGCGGCCCTCGAGCTTGGCCTCGAAATAGCTCCAGAACGGATCATCGCGCTCGCCGGCGCGCATCGCTGTGCGTAAGCCTGCGCCTCACAAACGGCTCTGAGCGGAGCGAACATCGAGATCAACGCCCAAGGCGCCTAGCATTTTCCTCACCGTGTCGAAACGCGGCTGGGCGCCTGGCCTGAGTGCCTTATATAAACTTTCTCGACCGAGGCCCGCATCGACCGCGACTCGGGAGATGCCACGTGCCTTCGCAACATCACGAACTGCAGTCAAGAACGCATCAGGGTCAGGATTTTGCAAGGAAACTCGCAGATACTCCGCGATGGTTTCCTCATCATCGAGATAATCCGACGCGTCGAACGGTGCCAATTGCAAGTCGTCACTCGTGTTCACCGGTTACCCTCTTCAATGGTTGCGGCCATGGCCTGCGCCCTCGCGATGTCGCGGCTTTGCGTGCGCTTGGTTCCAGCACACAACAAGACGTAGACAACTCGCCCCGTCCGCGTGAAGTAGAGACGATATCCTGGGCCGGTATGAATCCGCATCTCGGAGACACTGGCTCCTACGGCCTCGTAATCTCCAAAGTTCCCGCGCTCTGCCGAACGTACGCGCTCGATGATTCTCGCCTTGGCCCGCGCATCCTTGAGCTTGGCGAGCCAATGATCGAATTCAGCGGTACGCAGAATTGTATTCACGCTGACAACTGTATCCGCTCGGATACAGTTGTGCAAGCTGTGCTCAGCAGCACTCGACCTCAAGCGCCTCGAGCATCGTCTCCAGCTCGGGCTCATCCCAGCGCTCAAGCAGTTCGCGTAGGTGGTTCAGATGGCAGTGGATGTGATAGAGCGCATCGTGCTTCGGGCCATTGCGCCCCTCGAGCTTGGCCTCGAAGTAGCTCCAGAACGGATCATCGCGCTCGTCGGCGCGCATCGCCGTGCGTAAGGCGGTGACGAAGCGCTCGGCGTTTCCATCGCAGTCGATATCGCGGAAGCTGATGTAGCGGTCGGGACCTTCCAGCACCTCAGCACCCCACCCCGGTCGCATCTGCAACCGCATCGGCGGTCGCGCTGTCGTTGGCAGTGAAACCGTCGGCAGCAAGCAGGTCGTCGATGTCGGCCTCGACGAGCTGGATGTTCTTTCTCTCGCAGTAACGGCGCTCCTTATCGGTCGGCTCCGGGATCAGCGCCCAGCCGGCGGGCTCGCCTGCGGCATAGATCACGTCCGAGAGCACCATGCGCTCGGTGTCGCGTGTCAGGCGCAGTCCGAGGAATAGGTACTGGCGCCCGACCCGGTATTCCTTGAGGAAACGCGGTAGCCCGAAGCCACCCATCAGCTCGGTCAGATAGTCGACGAAATCGGCATCCGAGGCGATGTAGGTCGCATCCGGCTGCGGACTGCCAAGCGGCTTGAACAGGATCGGCACTGCCGGGTCGACCTGATCCTGCTCGATCTCCTGATAGCGGCTGCCGTCAAAGGCATGGATGCGGAAACGATAGTCGGTGCCCGCGATGCGCGAGATCCCGCGAATCAGCGTATGCGGCCGATCCGCATAGGAGTCCTGCAGCTGGGTATCGCGGTTGATGTCGATCACATAGTGAGGCGCCAGCTCGGCAAGCCAGTCGTGCAGCGGGGCACGCGTCCACTGGCGCTTACCATAGGTGTGATCCAAGAACCGGTTGACCGCGCTGCGCCCGCGCTTCAGCTCCACATCCATGGCCGCGCGCGGGAATTCCCACATCAGCCGCTTCGACATCGGTCGACCCTTGTTCATCGCCAGGATCAGGCTGTCGCTATCGGCTGGCATCGGCGCCCCAGTCTCGCGCTCGACCACCGGCGCTAACACACCGGGACCGAGATAAGGGATGAGATCGCCGCGGCGCATGGCACTGGCAAGATCTGAAAGTTCGATGGACATGAGTTTCCTTGGAGGATAGGGAGCAATCCCTAGCGAGCAAGCAAAGCGAATGCCAATGAGCCAGAATAGGCAGCTCGACACCAGGCGGAAGCGCCAAGCAGCGCACACCAGGCACCGCTTGCGAAAGTGACCGCATGCTGCCCGGCTTGTTCAAGGCCGATCGCAGCGAGATGGCCCGATGCGCGCCTGATCTGATACGACATGAGGCGCCGCGTACTCAGAATAGGTCGCTCTCTGAGCCGCCCCCAAGGATCATTTACTCTGCCATGTTGAGTTCAGCCTTCAGGGCCTGGCGCCTGAAACCCTGCTCCAGGTTCCAAACCGCGTTCTAGAAGCTGTTGCAAAGGCTGCAACGCGATCGCCTTGTTCGCTTTGCGACAATCGCGGCAGCCTGAGCATGCTCGGCAACCGATTTGCTAAGTGACTGATCAATCGATCATCAGTAGCTCTCACACCTGTCTTTACGCTCGCTGGCACGGTCTCTGCTTAAAGGTCGTCCATCAGCGTGCGTCCATGAGTGTGCATCCGCCAGCACGCCCTCGCAAACGCTCAGCCACCGAGACCCTGAGGCATGAAGCAAAAAGACATCGCCGCGCTCTTGGACGAGCCCGCCTGTGAGCACAACAACAAGGCCAAGTCCGGCTGCGCCAAGCCCAAGCCCGGCGCGACAGCCGGCGGCTGTGCCTTCGATGGCGCCCAGATCGCGCTGCTGCCGATCGGCGACGTCGCGCATATCGTGCATGGCTCCATCGCCTGCGCCGGCAGTGCTTGGGATAACCGTGGCAGCCGCTCGACCGGCCCAACCCTGTACAAACTCGGCATGACCACCGATCTGACCGAGCAGGATGTGATCATGGGCCGCGGCGAGAAGCGGCTGTTCCATTCGATCAAGCAGGCGATCGAGAGCTACGACCCGGCGGCGGTCTTTGTCTACAACACCTGCGTGCCGGCGTTGATCGGCGACGATGTCGATGCGGTCTGCAAGGCCGCGTCCGAGCGCTTCGGCAAGCCGGTGATCTCGGTCGACGCAGCCGGCTTCTATGGCACCAAAAACCTCGGCAACCGCATCGCCGGCGAGACCATGGTCAAGCAGGTCTGCGGTGGCCGCGAGCCAGACCCGATCCCAGAAGGCATCGAGCGGCCTGGCTTCAAGGTGCACGATGTCGCGCTGGTCGGCGAGTACAACATCGCCGGTGAGATGTGGCGCGTGATGCCGCTGTTCGATGAGCTTGGCATCCGTGTGCTCTGCACCCTCTCCGGCGATGCGCGCTTCCACGAGGTGCAGACCATGCAACGCGCCGAGGTCAACATGATGGTCTGCTCCAAGGCCATGATCAACGTCGCCCGCAAGCTCGAGCAGGCCTTCGGCACGCCTTGGTTCGAGGGGAGCTTCTATGGGGTCGCAGACGTCTCGCAGGCGCTGCGTGACTTTGCGCGCTTGATCGGCGACCCCGACCTCAGTGCGCGCACCGAGACGCTGATCGCCCGCGAGGAGGCGCGCATCGATGCCGAGCTTGAGCCCTGGCGTGAGCGTCTGCGCGGCAAGCGCGTGCTGCTCTACACCGGCGGCGTCAAATCCTGGTCAGTGGTCTCGGCGCTGCAGGATCTCGGCATGAGCGTAGTCGCCACCGGCACCCGCAAGTCGACCGAGGACGACAAGGCCCGCATCCGAGAACTGATGGGCGACGAGGCGGTGATGATCGAGGACGGCAATCCACGCAACCTGCTCGATCTCTACCGGCAGCAAGATGCTGACCTGTTGGTCGCCGGCGGCCGCAATCAGTACACGGCTCTGAAGGCGCGCATCCCGTTCCTGGATATCAATCAAGAACGCGAATTCGGCTACGCCGGCTACGACGGTATGCTCGAGCTGGCGCGGCAGATGTGCCTGACCATCGAGAGCCCGGTCTGGGCGGCGGTGCGCAGCGCGCCACCCTGGCGCAGCGCCAGCGGAGGTGAGACGGTCGTGATCGACGCGTCGGTTGCGCAATCACCAGAGGCCGAGTCTGAAGCTGGAGCCAACACTGGAGCTGGAGCTGGAGCCGGAGCTAAAACCGGAGCCAAAGCGAGCGCTAACGCTGCTGTGGCCTCGGCCCCCAAAGAGAGCATCGCAGCCTCACAGCCAGCAACGGAGGTGGCCCATGGCTGATTCCCAACCGAGCACGACGGCCACAGTGACAAAACTGACCCCATCGATCATCAAGCGCAACAAGGCGCTCTCGGTCGGCCCGCTCAAGGCCAGCGCAACCCTCGGCGCAACCCTCGCCTTTCTCGGCATGCGCCGCTCGATCCCGATGCTGCACGGCTCCCAGGGCTGCACCGCGTTCGGCAAGATCTTCTTCATCCAGCACTTCCGTGAGCCGATGCCGATGCAAACCACGGCCATGGATCAGGTCAGCACCATCATGGGCGGCGATGAGAGCATCGTCGAGGGACTGGCAACGATCTGCGCCAAGCATCAGCCAGCACTGATCGGCGTCCCGACCACCGGCCTGGTCGAGACCCAGGGCGCCGATGTGTCGCGCGCCATCCAGATGTTCCGCGACCGCCATCCGGAGTACGCCGAGATCGCGGTGGTCCCGGTCGCCTCACCTGACTACAGCGGCTGCCTCGAGACCGGTTTCAACAGTGCCGTCAAGTCCATCATCGGCGCCCTCGTGCCCAAGGCAACGGCTGCCGGCACCCGTCCCGGCCAGCGCCCGCGCCAGGTCAATGTGCTCGCTGGCTCGGCGCTCACCACCGGCGATCTTGAGCATCTGAAGGATCTGCTCGAGCGTTTCCGGCTCCGTCCGGTGCTGCTGCCCGATCTCGCCGACTCACTCGACGGTCATCTCGTCGACAGCGACTACAACGCGCTGACCATCGGCGGCACCCCGCTTGATGAACTCGCGACCTTGGGCGACGCGGCCGCGACGTTGGTCATCGGCCGCTCGATGACCGGCGCCGCCGATCTGCTCGCCGAGCGCACCGGCGTGCCCGATCACCGCTTCCCGCATCTAATGGGGTTGGAAGCGATGGATCAACTGATCAGCACCCTTGCCGAGATCAGCGCCGAGCCAGTGCCGGAGCGTATCGAGCGCCAACGCTCGCAACTGCAGGACGCCATGCTCGATGCCCATTTCTCGATCGGTCAGGGCCGGTTCGCGCTCGCCGCCGATGCCGACTTGCTGGTCGCCTTCTCGCAGCTGCTCGCGAGCATGGGCGCCGAAACCGTCGCGGCGGTGGCACCAGCCAACGCGCCGAGCCTGGCCGAGGTTGCCGCCGCGCAGGTCAAGATTGGCGATCTGGAAGACCTAGAGCAGCTCGCGCGCGCCAACGGCGCCGAGGTACTGATCACCAACAGCCATGGCACCCATACCGCCGAGCGCCTAGGCATCCCGCTGCTGCGCGCCGGCTTCCCGCAATTCGACCATGTCGGCGGCTGGCAGCGGCAATGGATCGGCTATCAGGGCACCCGCCAGACCCTGTTCGATCTCGCCAACCTCATGCTCGGCCTGCACAAGGGAGAGATCGCGCCCTATCGCTCTCGCCTCAAACAGTGGCCAGAGGCTGAGCGCCAGGATGGATCGATGGACCGGTCAATTGGTCCTGGGATCGGCGCGGCGGTGGCCTAAGACAGTGCCCCATGCACGCCGATACAACAAGCAGCCAACGGCGTCGCAGCCTGCGCGACGCCTGCCCTGCTGCTTGGCGTGGCAGTTCCTCACAGGGCCCGAGCGCAAGCCAACACCATGACCATGAAACGCCAGCTCAAGCTCGTCGGCAACGACGACACCGACGCGACCGCGATCAAGGTCGCCTTCGCCACCACCGACCGCAGACACGTCAACCAGCATTTCGGCGCCGCCGAGGGCTTCGCGATCTACCGCGTGTCATCCAGCGGCTACGAGCTACTCGAGGTCGCCCAGTTCGGCCGTCTCGACATGGACGGCAACGAAGACAAGCTCGGCGCCAAGATCGAGGCCCTCGCTGGCTGCATCGCGGTCTATTGCCAAGCGATTGGCGCCTCGGCCATCGCCAAGCTGCGGGCGCAAGGCATCCAGCCGATCAAGGTCGCCCCCGAGAGCTTGGTCAGCAGCCAACTGCACGCCCTCAAGCGCGAGCTGCGCGACGGGCCGAGCGCTTGGCTCAAGCGCGCCATCGAGCAGCAGAGCCCACGCAGCGAGAGCCGTTTCGACGCCATGGCGGCCGAGGCTTGGGAAGAATGATTCGCGACGACAAACACAACGACACAGGAGAAGCCTATGACCATTGAGACGCCCGAGGCCCCAACCGCAGCACCTGCCATCGATCCGAATGACCCGGTGCTGGGCACCGAGTTCGCGACCGAGATGATTCGCCAGATCCGCGCCATCGACCCCTACGGTACCTACGACGACCTCTCCGCCGCCGAGGTGCTCGAGCCCTATGTGCTCACCAAAGAGAAGAAGCGCGAACTCCCGATCGTCGGCGACCCCGACGAGATCGTCATTGCCCGTATCCAGGCCTTCTACAACGCCATCGCAGTGCTGATCGAGAAGGAATGCAGCCTGCGTGCGGTGCCCTTGTTGCACTTAACCCACGAGGGCTTTGGACGGGTGTTGATCACCGTCGGCAAGCTCGTGGTGCTGGATCGCTCGTTGCGCGACGTGCATCGCTTCGGCTTTCCGTCCCTATCGAAGATGAAAGACGAAGGCGACAAGCTGCTTTCGGTCGCGCTCGAGCTGGTCGGTGAGCACAGCCGGGTCGCCGGGCTTTGAGACAGCCCTTTTAGCCAACCACCTGAGTAAGCCAATCAACCACCTCAGACACCCCGGCACAGCGGGGTGTCTCGCGGAGGAACGGATGAGCGACGACGAGATCAAGGCCCTCGAGAAGGCGCTAAAGAAGGCCAAACGCATCGCCAGCGAACGCGCGAGCGAGTTGCACGACCTGGTCGAGGACCGCCTGCCAGCGGCCTTCGACGAGATCCCGGCCATCGCGCAAGCAACCTACGACGCCTGCCAGGCCTGGGCCGAAGCCAAGGCTCGGCTCGAACAGGCGCAAACCGCCGATGCCTGACCGCCACACCTGACACCCGGCACAGCAGCCATCAGCGCAAGTCATGGGGCAACGACCGCCTCGGCCAATGGCCCGCGATGTCGGTCGGACCTGTGACGCCCTAAGCATTCATGACCGTGAGTCCATGACAACACGGCCATTCCATCAACCACCTTGCGGAGCAAGCCAATGAGCACCATCACCGGACTCACCCGCGGCGGCGTCCAGTGGACCCCAGCCTTCATCGTCAACCTGAATCAGAACAACTGCATCGGCTGCGGCCGCTGCTTCAAGGTCTGCCCACGGGACGTCTTCGAGCTGATCGATCGCGATGAGCTTGACCTCGGCGATGATGACGATTTTGATGACGACTTCGACGAGGCGCCCGGGATGGTCATGAACCTCAAGAACACCTTGGACTGCATTGGCTGCGAGGCCTGCTCGCGCGTCTGCCCCAAAGCCTGCCTGTCGCACGAGCCGCAAGCGATCGCTGCCTAATCGTAGCGCGACCAGTTCCCGATCGCGACGGGCAAAGTAGAGGTCTTCGTCGGCCTGTTCCTTGAGCCGGAGCTTATCGGGGATATGGGTCATGGCTCCCGATATTTTAGCGGCTCAATGGTGCCGACAACCTGCCAGTACGTTCATTCATTTTGGTCCTTTGATGGTTGTTGTTGATCGGAGCGCGTCTCCGAGGCTGCCTTGCGAATCGGTGCCTTCTTAGCGGCCGGCTTTTTAGCAACCGACTTCTTTGCGACTGCCTTCTTCGCGGTTGTCTTGGCAGTGCCCTTTCGGGCACTCGACTTTTTAGCGGTCGCCTTCTTGGCGACCTGCTTTTTGGCAACCGGCTTCTTTGCGGTGGTCTTCGCAGCCCCAGCCCGCGCGGCTCCAGTCTTCTTAGCCGTTCTTGCCGGCTGATCCAGCTGATCCGGCTGATCGGACTCAAGGTCTGTATCTGCATCAGGATCAGCAGCAGGTTCGGGCACAGACTCAGCCCTAGCCCTATCCACACCTCGCTGCATCCATTCGACGAACCATTGCCAAAGCCATTGCAAGAGCCTTACAAGCACTAAAACCCCATTGATCAGCGCCGAGATCACCGCAACCAGCACCGACCAGACAAGCAACCAAAGAGGTAGATCGCCGCTGGGTTTTCGTGCATGCCGCGTATCCGCATCTGGTGCTACCCCGAGGGCCGCCCCGGAAGCGCCTCCAGAATATCCAAAGCCGCGCTCCTCGCTGCCGCCCTTGCCCCCGTCGGCGCCAGTGCCAGTACCAGTACCGGGGCCAGCACCAGCACTTCCATAGCCACCTTCAATCTCGGCATACCCAGCCGAGAGCATTCGCTCCCCACTCTCGGTCTCGATCAGATAGAACCGACGCGTCAGCGAGATGCAGCCGAGCGGGATCACGATCACCGCCATCAGGGTCGCAACCCCGGCGCCAAACAACAGGCTCACCGCCATGCCCTGAAAGATCGGATCATTGATGATCGCCCAGGCGCCGGCCATCAGTGTCAACGAGGTGATCAGGATCGGGCGCATCCGGATCTCGGCGCCATCCACCGCCGCCTCGCGCACCGGCTTGCCACGCGCGACCTCGATCTTGACGAACTCGACGATCAGGATCGACTGCCGCACGATGATGCCGCCGAGCGCGATCATGCCGATCATCGAGGTCGCGGTGAACTCGGCGCCCATGAGCAGATGCCCCGGGATGATGCCGATCAGCGTCAAGGGGATCGGCGACATGATCAGGCCGGCGATCGCAAAATCGCGGAACTCCCAAACGATCAGCCCGTAGATCAACAGCAGCGCCGCCATGAAGGCGATCCCCATGTCGCGGAAGGTCTCGTAGGTGACCGTCCACTCACCCGACCACTCGAAATCGGCCATCGCATCGGTCTTTGGCGGGCCGATCAGCCCGTCTGGCATCCCACTCATGGCCTCGCCGGGTCCTGGCGGGTCATAGGTCTCCAGCAGATCCTCGATAGCGAACATGCCGTAGATCGGCGCGCCCAGCCGGCCTTCCATCTCGCCGACCACATACTCCATCGGCCGCAAATCCTTATGGTAGATGGTCTGATCCTCTGGCTGGCGAACAAAGCGACCAAGCTCGGCCAGCGGCACCATGCCGCCATCCGGCCCGCTAATCGGCAGGCTACCCAGTGACGTAATCTCGGAGCGATAGGAGAGCGGCACCTGGATGACGATATAGGTCGGCTCCTGCACCGTGCCGCGCTTCACATCGCCGACCTTGCTCGTGCCAAGCGCCATCGCTAGGTTACGATTGATGGTATCGACCGAAATCCCGCGCCGCACCGCCTTCTCGGTATCGACCTCGAAACGCCAGGCGTCGTATGGCGTGATCAGATAGTTATCGACATCGACCACGCCCTCGGCCTGCTCGAACATCGCCGTCATATCCTGCGCGACCTGGCGCCGGATCTCACTCGTCGGTCCATAGATCTCGGCGACCACGGTCTGCAGCACCGGCGGCCCGGGCGGCATCTCGACCACGGCGATGCGGGCGCCGAGCCGCTGCGCCACTGGCGTGAGTAGCTCACGGGCAGCAACCGCGATCTCATGGCTACCGCGTTTGCGCTCATGCTTATCCTTGAGCAGCACCAGCAGATCGCCTTCCCAGGCCTGCTCGCGCAGATAGTAGTGTCGGACCATGCCGTTGAAGTTGAATGGCTGCGCGGTGCCGGCGTAGGTTTGGATCGCCACCACCTCCGGCATCTCGCGCAGCTTTTCCGCCAACCGACGCACCACATTGGCGGTCTCGGGCAGCGCCGTACCCTCGGGCATGTTGACGACGACGCTGAACTCCGGCTTGTTGTCGAACGGCAGCATCTTCACCGGCACGACCTTGAAGTAGAACAGCGTGCAGACCAGTGCGGTCGCGGCAATGGTGCCGAACAGAAACGCCTTACCCAGGGTCCGACTCTCGATCAGCGGCAGTACCAGAGGCCGATAGAACCGGCTGACGAGCGCACGCGCACGCTGCTCGCGGCGCTCGGCCCGCTCCAGTGCCTTCAATCGCGGGCGCACGCGCAACGCGAACCAGGGCGTAAAGACAAAGGCGGCGATCAGCGAGAAGAACATGGCCGAGGAGCCCAGCACCGGTATCGGGCGCATGTAGGGCCCCATCAGGCCGCTGACCCAGCCCATCGGCAACAACGCGGCGATGATAGTAAAGGTGGCGAGGATGGTCGGATTGCCGACCTCGTCGACTGCGGCGACGGCCTCGGCGATGCTGGTCTTCCCTAGCTCCAACCAGTGCCGAAAGATGTTCTCGACCACCACGGTGGCGTCATCGACTAGGATGCCGATGGCAAAGATCAGCGCGAACAGGCTGACGCGGTCGATGCTGTAGTCCACCATCCAGGCCCACCAGATGGTCAGCAGGATGACGACGGGGATGACAGAGATGACGACGATCGCGGCGCGCAGCCCAAGCCCGACCAGGCACAGGATCGAGACGATCACCGCCGCCTCGAACATCGCCTGCAACAGCTCGTTGACCTTGTCGTTCGCGCTCTGGCCGTAGTTGCGCGTGACCTCGACCTGAACGTTGGTGGGAATCATTCGCCGCTCGAGGCTGACAAGCTTCTCCAACACCGCCTCGGCCACCGTCACGCCGTTCGCGCCTTCCTTCTTGGCAATCGCCAGCGTGACGGCCTGTGCGCCATTCGCCGGATGCTCGCCCTCATAAGCAGGACCGGTGAGATGGGTGACGACCTGGTCGGTTTCTTGCGGCAGCGGTCGCACACGCGCCACATCGCGGATGTAGATCGGCCGCCTACCCTGGCTGCCGACCACCAGCCGCTCGATATCCTCGGCATCTTGCAGGAAGGCGCCAGAATAGACCTTGTACGAGGTGCCGCCACCTTCAGTGGCGCCGGTCTGGGTCTCGGCATTGGCGCTGCGAATGGTCTGGGCGATGCGGTCCAGCGTGATGCCATAGCCGGCCAGACGCTCCATCATCACCTCGACCCGGATCTGCTCCTCGCGCCCACCGACGACAAAGCCATTGCCCGTATCCGGCACCGAGCCGAGCTCTTGCAGCACATCCAGCGCCAAGGTGCGCAGTTGGCTGTCCTCGACCTCATCGGACCAGAGCGTCAGGGTGACGATGGGCACATCATCGACACTGACCGGCTTCACCAGCGGCAGCTGCACATCGGGCGGCATCCGATCCATGTTCGCCTGCAGTTTGTCGTGGACCTTGACCACCGACTGGCCCATGTCCTCGCCGACCTTGAAGCGCACGGTGACAACGGCGCCCCCGCGCTGAGTGACGGAGTAGACATGGCGCACACCGGTCAGCTCCATCATCAGCTGCTCGAGCGGCTGGCTCACCATGCTCTCGACCTGCACCGCCGAGGCGCCCGGGTACTGGACGAAGATATCGATCATCGGCACCGAGATCTTCGGATCTTCCTGCCGCGGCGTGAACAGCAGGCCGAGCAGACCGATGCAGAGCGCCCCGATCAGGAGCATCGGCGTCACGGGGGTATTGATGAAGGTGCGGGCGATGCGACCGGAGAGACCGAGCGAAGCGCTTGTCGCAGGGGCATCGCCCTGCCCCTGCAAACCGGCGCTTGAAGGGAGCGAGGAGCTAGCGTTCTTGGAGTCGTTCATGCGGTGCGCTCGCTAAAGAAGCCGGGCACTGCATCAGCCCGATGAGTGGCTTTCACCTGTCGTGACAGGCGGTCGTCACTATAACCGACAGGACGATCACGACAAGCGCCTTGTCAGCCTGGGCCCAGCCTGAGCCAGCCCGGGTCAGCCTGGAATGCACAGGCCGCAATGACCGAACTGTGACCGGGTCGCTTGTTCGGTAATTAAGCGTTTAGTAATATTAAAGTTCTCTTGAGCAACTGCCTCGGTTTGGGGCTGGATACAGAGATGATCGTCGATACGCTAACCATTGCCGGCTTTGTGAGCGCCGCCAGCTTTCTGCTGATGCCGCTACTGATGGGGCGAGAGTTTATTCGCGTTCAGGCCTGCGATGAGCCTGCCGGCTGTTGCCCAGCACAGATATGCTGGGCAAAACCCGCGCCCGCCTCGGCATAGAGGTTAAACACCAGATGCACGCCAGCGGCGCGCAAGGCCTGCTCATCATCGGCATACTTGGCTATCGCGCCAATGGTGCCGGTGAACCCTTCCTTGAGCAGATGCTCGGCCGCGAACAGATTCTCGGACACCCGCGGCATCGCCAGCAGCACCAAGCGCATATGGCCGTCGGCGAGATGCAACCGATGCCAGAAATCCGCATCGGTCGCACTCCCATGCACCACATAGCGCCCGTGCTGCTGATGGTGCGCAATGGTGTCCGGATTGGCATCCACCCCCACCGGCCGCAGTCCGCGCTCATGGGCGAGTTCATCATAGGCGCCGCAGCCGATCCGCCCCATCCCGACCACCATGGCATTGGCATCACCGGGATCGATCTCGGCCTCTTCCGGCAAGCGTCTTACGCGCTCACGCCGGCGCAGCCAATTGCTCATCGCCTCATACCAGGCATGTGAGCGACTCACCGCTGGTGAGGCGGCGATGAACGAGAAGGCCAACGCCAACGCCACCACCGAGAGCCATTTCGGATCGAGCCAGCCATTCTCGACCCCGACCGCAGCCACGATGAGGCCGAATTCGCTGTAATTGGCCAAGCTCAACCCACCGAGAAAGGCGGTACGCCCGCGCAACCCGAACCCTAGCATCAACTGCTGGAAGAGAGACCACTTGTACGGCAGTACCAGCAGCAAGCCGAGCGCGAACAGCATCATGCCCGGACTCGGCACCCCTTGCAGCCCAATGCTGAGAAAAAAGCCGACCAAGAACAGGTCTTTGATATCCAGCAGCGATTTGGCCAGCTCGCGCGCCTTCGGATGATTGGCGATGATCACGCCGATCAGGATCGCCCCCAGATCGCCCTTCATCTGCACCAGCTCAAACAGCTGCGAGGTGCCGAGCGCCAAGGTGAGACCGAGCAGCAACAGCAGCTCGTCGTGCCCGACATGGCTCAACAGCCAGTGCAACAGCCGCCGCGCCGGCAGCAGGAGCAGTAAGCCCAAGGCCCAGAGGGTCGGGATCTTGCCCGCCGAAAAGGCCAGGAAAACCACCGCCCCGAGATCCTGGATGATCAGGATACCGATCGCGACAGTGCCGTAGAGCGAGCCCATCTCGCCCTTCTCCTCGAGCACCTTGACCGCGAACACCGTACTCGAGAAGCTCAGCGCGAAGGCCAACAGCGCCGCCGACCCCAGATCGACCCCGACCAACAGCGGTACCCCAAGCCCACCGAGCGCGAGCAGCGCCGGCACTAACAGCGTCAACATCGCGATCATGTGCAGCAGCGCAGTCCCCCAGACATGGGGCTGCGCCAGACTTTTGATCTTCAGCTTCAGACCGATGGTGAATAGCAACAGGGTGATGCCGATGTGGGCCAGCTCTTCGATCAGTGCATTCTCGTGCGCACCAAAGGCGTGCAGCACGAACCCGCCCACCAGATAACCGACCAACGGCGGCAAACCGATTTGGCGCGCTCCAAGCCCCAGCGCAAAGGCCAACGCGATCCAGACGATATCGAACATCTTCGAGCCTTCTCCTGTAGCGAGCGGCGCCAAACATCCGCACGGTGTGCAGCGCGCATGGTACGGGCTGGATTGATCTATCGCACGCGCAAAGCACGCATCGTGCCGCCCGAGCGCCGCCGGAGCAAACAACCGCCTTAAATGACCGCTGGGTTACGCTATACTTCCGCCGCTGATCTCGGTCGTCGCCACCGCGCCGGCCCTGCCCATTACTCAAGCGCGAAAAGGGTTCCCGCATGTCTGACTATAACGCCGAGGACGTCCGCAACATCGCCCTCGTCGGCCACGCCGGTTCCGGCAAGACGACCCTGGTCGAGGCCCTGCTAGCGACCTCCGGCGCCATCGCCGAACCCGGCAGCGTGGCCAAGGGCACCACGGTCTGCGATTACGACGACATGGAAAAGGAGCTGCGGCATTCGCTCGACGTCGGCATCACCGGCTTCAGTGCCCACGGCAAGCACATCAATCTGCTCGACACCCCCGGTTACCCAGACTTCCTCGGCCGCACCCTGTCGGTGCTGAACGCGGTCGAGACCGCAGCCATCGTGGTCAACGCCGAAAACGGCATCGAGCCGCTGACCCAGCGCGCCTGGAAGGCGGCCGACAATCGCAACCTGTGCCGGATCATCATCGTCAACCATATCGACGCTGCCGGCGTCGATCTAGCCGGCCTCACCGAGCAGCTGCGCGAGACCTTTGGCGCCGAATGCCTGCCGATCAATCTGCCGGCCGAGGGCGGCCAGCGCGTCATCGACTGCTTCTTCAACCCCGCCGGCGACAGCACCGACTTCTCCTCGGTCGCAGAGGCCCACGGTCAGATCATCGATCAGGTGGTCGAGGTCGATGAGGCGCTGATGGAGGTCTACCTGGAGCAAGGTTCGGAACTCAAGCCGGAACAGTTGCACGATCCCTTTGAAGAGGCCCTGCGCGAGTCCCATCTGGTGCCGATCTGCTTCTGCTCCGCCGAGACCGGCGCCGGCATCCCGGAGCTGATGGAGATTCTGGTGCGGCTGATGCCGAACCCGGCCGAAGGCAACCCGCCGCCGTTCATGAAGGGCGAAGGCGCGAACCTGAAGCCGGTCAGCGTCGAACCCGATCCGAGCAAGCATGCCATTGCGCATGTGTTCAAGGTCATCAACGACCCGTTTCGCGGCAAGATTGGGATCTTTCGCGTGCATCAGGGCCGCATCACGGCGAACAGCCAACTGCTCATCGGCGACGCGCGCAAGCCGTTCAAGGTCACCCATCTGTATCGGGTGCACGGCAAGGAGTTGATCGAGGCCGACGAGGGCGTGCCCGGCGACATCCTCGCCGTCACGCGCGTCGACGACATCCATTTCGACGCCGTGCTGCACGACTCGCACGACGAGGATCATTTCCACCTGCGCAGCATCGAATGCCCGCTGCCGCTGTTCGGCCTTGCCATCACTGTCAGTAAGCGCGGCGACGAGCAGAAGCTCAACGATGCGCTGCACAAGCTCGAATCCGAAGACCCCTGCTTCCACATCGAACACAACGCCGCCGCTAACGAGACGGTGATGCGCGGCCTCGGCGAGGTGCACCTCAAGGTCTTGCTGCGCCGGCTCTCCGAGCAGTTCCACGTCGAGGTCGAGACCCGGCCGCCGAGCATCCCCTACCGCGAGACCATCACCGCCAAGGCCGAGGGCCATCACCGGCACAAGAAGCAGACCGGCGGCGCCGGTCAGTTCGGCGAGGTCTATCTGCGCATCGAGCCGCGCGCGCAAGGCGCTGGTTTCGAGTTCGCCGACGAGACCGTCGGCGGCTGCATCCCGAACCAGTTCATCCCCTCGATCGAGAAAGGCGTGCGCCAGGTGCTCGAGGAAGGCGCCGTTGCCGGCTACCCGATGGACGATGTGCGCGTCGCCGTCTACGACGGCAAATCGCATCCGGTCGACTCCAAGGACATCGCCTTCGCCACCGCTGGTAAGAAGGCCTTCATCGAGGCCGTGCTCCAGGCCAAGCCGGCGATCCTCGAGCCGATCGTCAAGATCCGCATCACCGCGCCGGACAGCAACATGGGCGATCTCGCCGGCGATCTCTCCGGCCGGCGCGGACGCATCAACGGCAGCGAGGCCAAGAGCCGCGGGCGCATCGTCATCGAGGGCGAGGCGCCGCTGGCCGAACTCGAGGGCTATGAATCGCGCTTGAAGTCGATCACCGGCGGCGAGGGTACCTACAGCCTCGAACTCAGCCATTACGCGCCGGTACCGGCCACTGTGCAGAAGCAGCTCGCCGATGCCTATCAGCGCGCGGGCGACGACTGAACGAGGCTAAACGGGGGCGCATCTGCGGCGCTTGCGACCGGGGGTTGCCAAACGTCCGACGTTGGTTGGCTCCCAGCCCAGTGCCCCCGATCCACTGCCCCGTAGCGATTCCAGAGCGGCCATGGCTCGGCTGACCGAGCTTCCCTATCCGTCCGACAGCACCGCCCTGTTTGCGCCCTTCAGCGGGCGCCCCTGGGCGATGCTCCTGGACAGCGCGCAACCCGGTTGTGCGACTGGCCGCTGGGACATCCTGGTGGCCGATCCGAGCGCGACCCTAGTGACTCGCGGCGCGATGACCGAGATTTGCGATGCGCACGGATGCCGTCGCTCGGCTGATGATCCTTTCGCGCTGCTGCGCGCGACGCTCGGTGAGCGCGATGGACCAGCGCCTGCCGGCCTGCCCTTCGCCGGCGGTGCTGTCGGTTGGTTCGGTTACGACCTTGCCCGCCGCATCGAACGCCTGCCCGTGCGCGCGATCAACGCCGAGGGCCTGCCCGAGATGGCCATCGGCATCTTCGACTGGGCGCTGCTCGTCGATCATCAGGAGCGGCGCAGCTGGCTGGTCGGTGCCGACCGGGATCCCGAGAGCACAAGGCGCTGGCCGCGACTGGTCGAACAATTTTCCGCTGCATCGTCAGGCCTTGCAGCCGATCAGCCCGTCGCTGCGGGACAGCTGTCAGCGCTCTGCCTCCTTCCGGCCACCCCTGATCGCGCCGGCCATGGCTCTGCGGGCCGAGCGGCTCACCCGCCGCCACAGACGATCGGCCCATTGCGCACCGGTTACCAACGATACATCGGCAATCCATTACGAGCGATCGCCACACTGCGCTCGAATCTCTCTGAAGCCGCGTATGCCAACGCCTTCGAGCGCGTCCAGGCCTACATCCGCGCTGGCGATTGCTACCAGGTCAATCTTGCGCAGCGCTTCGCGGCCCCTGCCGTGGGCGATCCCTGGGCTGCTTATTGTCACTTGCGTGAACTGAACCCAGCGCCCTTCTCGGCCTACCTCAAGACACCGTTTGGCGAGATCTTGAGTTCATCGCCAGAACGCTTCCTCGCGCTCCGCCACGGCCAGGTCGAGACGCGGCCGATCAAGGGCACCCGCGCGCGCGGCGCAAACGCTATCGAAGATGCCGCGCTGCGTCAGGCGCTCGGCCAAAGCGAGAAGGATCGCGCCGAGAATTTGATGATCGTCGATCTGCTGCGTAATGATCTCGGTCGGGTCTGCCGGCCGGGCAGCATCCGGGTGCCGGCGCTGTTTGATATCGAAACCTATGCCTCGGTGCATCATCTGGTCAGTACCGTGCGCGGCAAACTCCGGGACGACGAAGACGCCGCCTCGCTGTTGCGCGCCTGCTTCCCCGGCGGCTCGATCACTGGCGCACCAAAGATTCGCGCGATGGAGATCATCGAGGAACTCGAGCCGCATCGGCGCGGCGTCTATTGCGGGGCGATCGGTTATCTCGGCTTCGACGGTGGCATGGATACCAACATCGCGATCCGCACCATCGTCCACAGCGCCAGCCAGGTGCGCTTCTGGGCCGGCGGCGGTCTGGTGGTCGACTCCGATCCGGAGCAGGAATACCGCGAGACCTACGACAAGGCGAGTCGGCTGATGCAGTTGCTCGCGCCCGAGTCGAGCGGCTGATAGCGGCCGCTGCCCGGTGCGGAGCATTACGCGCTAGCGTGGTTTTCTTGTCGTTGCCAGCGTTCCAGAACGGTACATCAGCGCGGCGACCAAGGCGGTGAACGGCGCAACCGTGACCAGACCGAAGCTGCCCACCAGAATATTCAGGATTTCGGCCGAGACGAAGGGGGCATTGAGAATATTGGCGGCCGGCAGACCCTTGGCCATGACCAACATGAACATAAAGATATGACTACTCGAGTAGGCGAGCAGCAGCGTCGTCGTCATGGTGCCGACCACCGCGCGTCCAACCCGAAAGCCAGCCCCAAGGTGAGCGAAAAAGCCGATGTCGGGATTACCGAGCTTGATTTCCTCCATGCTGGCGGCGACATCCATGGCGAGATCCATCACCGCCCCAGAACAGGCAATAAAGACGCTGGTGATAAAGATCTCGGTCAGGCGCAGGTCATAATAGCCGCTGTACAGCAAGGATTCGGCGAAGGGGCGCACGGCGCCATTCAGCCGGAAGTTTTCGGCGAATTCCATGGCCAGGATGCAAGTCAATATGACGCCCAGCATGGAGCCAATAAAGGTGGTGAGTCCGCGACGGTTCAAGCCACCTACCGAAAAGGTGACAGCTGCAGTCAGCACCGCAACGACGACCAATCCCGTCGGCACTGGCGCGAAGCCCATCAGCAGCAGCGGGAAGAACAGCTTCCAAAGCACCATCGCCGCAAACAGAAACGATAAGGCGGCCTTCAGTCCGGTCACGCCGGCCACCAAAACCAGCAGCAAGACATAGAGCGCGATCAGGAGTCCCTGCCAGTGCAGGCGATAATGGCCGCGCGCCATGCCATTGACGGGATGCCCTTCCTCAAGGCCATATTCAATCAATAACTGGCTGCCTTCCGTGTAGAGTTCGTCGAACTCCATTTTGCCTGTCAGTTGATTGGTCACCGTCATGGTCTGACCCTTTTGCGGTCCGCTCAGCAATTCGACGCGCAGGGCCTGAAAACCGGTTTTGACGATTTGATTGCTGCGAACATGCCGATTATCGGCAGAGGTCACTTCGGCGCGCGCGTGCCGACCGCCATCGTCGCGACCGGGGGGAGCCAGATTGATGAATAATAAAATGAAAGAAATAGCGGCAATCGCTAGGGAGAATTGCCATTCTCGGCGCGAGCTAGACATGGAGAGCATCCGCAGGACAGCGCAAAAAGGAAAGGGCGATGCCACCGTGGTGACATCGCCCGCGCGTGACGCTAACGCCACGCGTTATTCTGGTTTTCCGTCAGGACTTCAGTCGCGGTAGACTGGCATTTCCGGCAGGCGCATGACGTCGGCAAGTTTTTTGGCGATGTCGGTGTTGTCATAGAAGCCTTTGAAAGCCCCAGCCGCGCGGCCCTGCGCAAAGAGCGGAACCGGAACGCCCGTGTGCGAGTAAGAGGTCCAACCGATGCTGGCTTCTTCGTTGAGGATATGCGTCAGGGTGACGACAATCGGCTCATATCCACCGTAGAGGAGATTGTTTTCCGCCGAGCTGTTACGGTTTTCGCCGACCATCGACATGTCATAGGCGTCTTCGATCTTTTCCTGCTGGTATTCGTTCAGCTCGTCCCAAACCAGGCCGAATTGTTGTTCGATCAACGCAACCATCTCTGGGGTGCTAGCGAGGTTATCGGCTTGAGTCCAGTCGTAGCCACTCTCATGGGCTTCCTTGTGCGCGGCCCAGTGGACATTCTGGAAATACTCGTAGCTATTCGGCTGGCCAAGAAGCCGATCATAATAAGCGGTGTAGGCGGTCGTGGCGTGACCGACGGTCATGCCGCCGGTTTCGTGGTCGCCGGTCACGATGATGAGCGTGTCGCGCGGATGCTGGTTGTAGAACTCCAACGCCTTGCCGACCGCAGCATCGAAATCGAGGATGTCGCCAATGTTTGCCATCGCATCGTTGGCATGGCCAGCCCAGTCGATCTTGCCGCCTTCAACCATGATGAAAAAGCCAGGGTTCCTTCCAGGGCTGCGGGTGCCCGACAGATTGGCAATCGCGACCTCGGTCATCTCGGCCAGCGACAGATTTTCTTCTGGTCGATCGATGGCATAGGGCATGGACTCGCTGCCCGCGAGCACCGGGTTGATCGCCACGACCTTGTCGCGCGGATTCTGTGTCAGTGCCAGAATAGATTCCCGATCGTTGCGCAGCTCGTAACCATGGGCGGCGAGCAGATCCCAGAGGTTTTGATCGGTATCGCCGTCGCGCGCCGGGCCGGTTGCCGCCAGCAGGCCGGCACCGCCAAAGAACTCGTAACCACTCTCGGCCATCTGGATGCCGATGTTGTTATACAGGCCACGGCTGGTCACGCTCGCGTAATAGGCGGCCGGAGTGGCGTGGTTCAGTGGAACGCTGGAGAGAACGCCGACCTTCATCCCGCGCTCATGCGCCAGTTCGGCGACGCTCTTGACGCTGCGCACCAGGTTCTCGTCCATGCCGATGACACCACTTTTCGTCTTGATGCCCGCGCCAAAGGCCGTTGCCGAAGAGGCGGAGTCGGTCATCAAGGCAAAGGCATCAAAGGTTGTTTGCATGCCGTTGATGGGCATCTTCGACATGTTCAGCCGGTTGTCCGGCTTGAGCAGATCCTCGGCAACCCGGGCCGAGCCGCCGTTGATGGTGGTCAGGTACGCCTCGGTAGCCTGAATCTGCGACGCGGACATGCCATCCCCAAGGAAGAAGAAGACATATTTGGGTGAGCTAACGAAAGTGGGTAGATAGGAAGAACCAGCCGGTTGGGCCCATCCAGCGCCAGAAACGAGCGCGCCAAGTGCAAGAGCAATGGTAGCGCTAAGAAAACGGGTGAAAAACATACGTCTATTCATAATACTGCATGACCTTATGATAACAGAATTGCCGGGCGCTTTCATAACCGCGAAAGACACCGGGTAGCGCCGAACAGGCCGAAGTCTCGTCGCTGCTCAAACGCCTGATGCCGAATGTCGGACGTGTCCGCTGCAAGAGACAGCGCATTGCAAGCAGCGCTAGCACATGCGGACAGCGCGCGCCATTGACATGGCGTACTATAGCGAGGGTTTATGACACCAGTGTGACGGCATTTTTAACCTTGATAAGGTTTTCCGACCGCGTCCCAGGTGGTACACAATGTACTCACCAACCCATTCACAATTACAGGAGATCGCGCGATGACAATACGCAACCCCCATCTATTTGCCCTGATGTCGACATTCGCCCTGATGGTCGGCCTGCAACCAACCGCATTCGCTGAGGCCATCGACGTGCAAGACGCCTATGTGCGTGCAGTACCGCCTGGGCAGCCGAACAGCGCCGCGTTCATGAGCATCACTAACCACAGCGGCGACGATCGCGCCTTGCTCGCCGCTGAAAGCGACAAGGCCGAGGTGGTCGAACTGCACACCCACCGCATGGAAGACGGCATGATGCGAATGCGCCAAGTCGAGCAGATCGATCTGCCCGCAGGCGAGACCGTGACGCTAGCGCCGGGCGACCTACATATGATGCTCATTGGTCTCACCGAGACGCTCGCCCCGGGCGATCAGGTCGAGCTGATCCTCGGCTTCGACGACGGCGGAAAACAAACGCTGAGCCTGCCGGTCAAACGCATCGAGCCGAGCAGCGCGATGCCGATGCACCAGCATCACTGAGCGACCCCTTGAGCGCGAGCATGCGCCGATAGCCATCATGTCCCTGCCCGCTCCCGACCGCTGCGGCGTACCAGCCTCCAAACCTCAAGCCCAGTTGTTATCATCGCAGCCGTCTACGACCTCTACATCACTGCGCATGGCCGGCGCACCTGCCTGGCTCCATAATGAGGACAACAACTCCTCCCCAACCACAAGGTTACGGAATACAGCCATGTCGATCCGAACTCCGCAGTGGCCTGTACCGCGCCCATACTACCTGCGCGCGCTCATCGCCGGGATCGCGCTCGGCCTACCGCTCTCCGCCGTCGCCGAGGCCGAGGCTCAGCCAGAGCCAAAGGCTGAGCTTTCCAGCGCGGCCAGCCCCCGCCCCAGCCCCTCCGAGCAACCGAGTGCCGAGGATTCGGCCGCGCCTGACGGCGGCGACGCCGAAGCTGGCACCGCAGAAGAACGCCTTGGCGTTGAGCTGAACAAGCTGGAGCCGATCGATAGCGGCTGCCGCGTCTATCTGGTGTTCGAGAACGGACTTGGCACCAACCTCGAGGCGCTGCAGCTCGAACTCTTCCTGTTCGATACCGACGGTTTCATTAAGCGTCACTTGAAGCTGGATGCCGCGCCCATCGACGAGGACAAGACTAGCGTCAAACTCTTCGACCTGGCCGAGATCCAGTGTGAGCGGGTCGGGCGCATCCTGATCAATGATGTAACCGCGATGGCCGGCCCCGATGGCGCGCTGTCGAACGGGGTCTCACGGCTCGATCTGTCGTCCAAGCTCGACGTCGATTTGTTCAAATGAGTGACACCCCTATCACTGTCGTCGACAGCAGCCTCGGCCTACCAGGCACGCCCGATGCCTCAACTGCAGGCACATATGCCTCAGCCACCGGCACGTTCACCGACACCCTAGGCCAAGGTGGGCCGGTGCTCTGGATACTGGCGTTGCTCTCGGTCGCGGCGCTCGCCATTGTGCTGGTCAAGCTCTGGCAATTCTCGCGGCTGCGGCTCAACGCGCGCGAGCCGGTCGAGCGCGCCCTCCAGCACTGGTCCCAGCACGCACCGGGGCCAGCGCTGGCCGCGCTCCAAGGCAGTTCCCAGCCCAGCGCGCGTCTGCTTGCGCAGGCGATCGAAGGGCTGAGCCTGCCGGGGGTTGATCTCGGGCTGCTGCGCGAGGAGCTGACACGCTTCGCCAGTGCCCAGCTCGAGCAACTGCGCGCCTGGCTGCGCGCACTCGAGGTGATCGCCGCCCTCAGCCCATTGCTCGGTCTGCTCGGCACCGTACTCGGGATGATCGAGGCCTTTCGTCAGTTGGAATTAGCCGGCAGCCAGGTCGACCCGGCGATCCTCTCGGGCGGGATCTGGCAGGCACTGTTGACGACGGCTGCGGGGCTCAGCGTCGCGATTCCGGTGGTCTTGGTCCATAGCTGGCTGGAGCGCCGCGTCGAACGCTGCGCTCACCGAATGGAAGACGCGGTCACCCGCCTGTTCACGCGCGATCTCGGGTGCGACGCATCGCGCTCGGCGAGCACCGCCGAACAACCGCATGACTCCCAAGCAACATCCGCTACCGCCGCTGCCCGGCATGCGTCTTGAGCTTCCCGCGCGACCGCGACGCCGGCTGATCAGCTTGACGCCGCTGATCGATGTGGTCTTCATCCTGTTGCTGTTCTTCATGCTCGCCTCGACCTTGACCCGACTGCATGCGGTGCCGCTCGCCGCCCCGGACAGCCAGCGCGCTCAGCGCGACAGTCAGCCAGCGCTATTGCTACGCATCCAGGCCGATGGCCAGCTCGACCTGAACGGCGAGCCCATCGCAGCCGAGGCCCTGCCCGGTCTGCTACGCGAGCGACTCGGGCAGGCCCCAAATCTACGGGTTTTCGTCCAACCGGACGACGCGGTGCCGCTGCAGATGACCCTGCAACTTTTCGATCAGCTCGCCGATGCCGGCGTTCCGGTGTTGCGGTTGCGATGAGTGCGCGGGCAACCAATTGATGATCCTGACCCAAGCCGATCCTTGACTGACTCACGATGCGCTTCACCAAACCGCGACCGCAGAACCCCTCGGATGAGGCATTGATCCCATTGATCAATGTCGTCTTCCTGATGCTGATCTTCTTCATGATCGCCGGGCAGATCAGGCCGCCGGAAGCGTTGAGCATCGATCCTCCGAACTCGCGCCAGGGCCGGCTGCTCGAGCCCGAGCGCATCCTGCTGCTGATGGACGCGCAAGGGCGCGTCGCGCTCGATGGCGAGATGGTCCCAGCGTCCTTGCTTGGCGAGCGACTCGCAGCACGGCTCGCGGCGGTACGCGAGGTGTCGGCATCGGCATCGGACCAAAACAACGCTAATAATGGCACCAACCAAGGCACCAATAACGGTGCTAAGACCGCTGTCGGCATCACGCTGAAGGCCGACGCAGCCGTGACTCAAGGCCAGTTGCGCGCGCTGCTCGATCAACTGCGCGCGCTCGGCGTCGAGCGTCTGCGCGTGCTCTCGCAACCGGCAGCGACTTGAGAGATCACCAAGGGAGACACGAATGATGGAGATCACTCGCCGTCATTGGCTGCTTGCCGTGCTGATCGCGAGCGTGCTCCACGCCGCCTTGGTGCTGTCGCTCGTGCATCGATCAGCGCCGCCGCCGGAATCGCGACTCGGCATGACCATTGAGCTAGGCGCTGGCGGACAACCCACTGCGGGCGGCGCCGGCGGGCCGCCGGGCGCTGACGCACTGCGGCCGGTGGCGAGCCCGAGTTCAGGGATCAAGCCCACGAGCACGCCCACCCCCGTTGCTGTCAGCAGCCTCCTCCTCGAGGCCGCCACCCAGGCGAGTGACCGCGCTCAGACAGCCACCCCGGCGGAGCAAACCATCATCCCCAACGCGCAGCCAGAACCAACGCCAGCCCCGCCAGCATCGCGACCAAGCGCTGCCAGCACCCAGCCAAGCGAATCCAAGGCTAAGCCTGAGCAGGATTCCGCCAATTCAGCCAAGCCCAGCCAGAGCCGCGCACGCGCTGGGGACGACGCTGAGCGCGGTGGCGAGCACCCGAGCGGCGCAACCGTAGGCACCGCAGGCAGTAGTGGCGGAAGCGGTGACGGCCGTGGCAGTGGTGGCAGTAACGGAAATGGTGACGGCGGCGGCGAGGCCGACGCCAGCAACTACTACGGCCGGCTCGCGACCTGGCTCGCGCGCCACAAACGCTACCCGACACAAGCGCGGCGATTGCGCCAGGAAGGCACCGTTAAGGTCACCTTCATCGTTGATAAGAACGGACGCGTGATCTCGCAGCGGATTAGCGAGAGTGCGGGTCATGAGCTGCTCGACCGTGAGGCTCAAGCCATGCTCGAGCGCGCCTCCCCGCTGCCGCGCATCCCGGCAAGCCTAGGGCGTTCCCACCTCACGATCACCCTGCCCGTCGCCTTCAGCCTGCGCTGAGGCAAAAAATCCGCGCAAAGAAAAAGGGGTTAGAGGCGCAATGGAACAGAAACCCTAGGTGATGTTGAGTGACGGGACTGCGGTCACGAAGCGAGCGCCCTGCTCGGCGAGATCCGCAAGCTGCGCCTTGACCTCCTCGGCAATGTTCCACGGCAGGATCAGCACCTCATCTGGCGGCTCATCGCGCAGCGCTTTGGGCGCACGGATCGGGATGTGGCTACCGGGCAGATACTTGCCCTGCTTGGCCGGGGCGGCATCACAAACATAGGGTAGCAGGTCGGGCTTGATGCCGGCGTAGTTGAGCAGCTGGACGGCGTGCAGCGAGAGGTACGAGATCAATCGCGTTCGTTGTTTGGTTTCTGCTTGGCGAGCCAGCGGGTGACGCGTTAATGACGATAAAAGAACAGCAGAGCACTGAGCCGCAAGTCCGCGAGTCAGGGCGAATGGCGATCTCTCTGGCTATCACCTGATCGGCATTTCGTGGTCCGTCCCTGGTATCTCCCCAAGGGATAGACCGGCGGCAGGGTCTTAGGCCGAGGGAGCTAATGCTCGTCGTGTTTACGACGACGATCCTTGCGCAAAGGTCTCAAGCAATTCCATGTCTTTCTGCAAGAGGGTATTAATCAATTGGTCGAAATCCATACCGCTTTCTTCGGCGCGGCGAAGAAAGTACTGCTGGACCTCAGGGTTGAGGTAGACCGGCACATGCCATTGTGCTTGCGGCCGATAAAAGCGTCCACGCTGACCGGCTGAAAAATCGATCTCGGCGGGAATCTCGTCGTTTGAGTGTGTCGTTTTCATGATGGGTTTATACAGGGTTATCTTGGTACTGGCGTCTTTCGTTTCTTGTCGCTTCCCGCGCCGAGATGATCCGAACGTAAGCGATACCGAACTGTTCTTCCCAGGTGTGAGAGACGGCTAACAGTTGGCCTTTGGTTGTCTCACCAAGCGTGAACCAGCGCTCTTCCTCCCTACTATGCTCCTGGTCCGGGATACTGAGTGCCATCGGGTCTCGCAGCACCGTGCGATGCTGGCCGCACTGTCGAGCGTCGACTGGCGGCTTCTCACGCAGCGCGGCAGGCGGGTGGATCGGGTGGCGAGCGCGGTAGTGCTCGAGCCCTTGGCGCATCCGAACGAGATTCAGCCGGTGTTCGTCGACATCGACCCGCACACCCTCAACCTTGACCCCAAGCGCATCGAAGCCGCCATCACCCCGCGCACCACCGCCATCCTGCCGGTGCATGTGTATGGCAACCCCTGCGACGTCGAGGCCATCCAGACCATCGCCGATAACGACAACCTCAAGGTCATCTACGATGCCGCGCATGCCTTCGGCGTACAGGACCAAGGCGGCAGCATCCTGCGCCATGGCGACCTCTCGGTGCTCAGCTTTCACGCCACCAAGGTGTTCAACACCTGCGAGGGCGGCGCCATCATCTGCCCAGACGCCAAGAGCAAGCAGCACATCGACCATCTGAAAACTTCGGCATCGTTTGCACTGAAGGGGGATGGCGAAACCACCGTGGTCGCCAGCGGCATCAACTGCGGTTAATCTCCGCGCGCGCCGCACAACGGCAAGAACGACTGCACGACGAACGGCAAGCCAACCATGCGCGAACACTATGATGTCTCAAAGGGTCAGCAGGGGGCCATCGTCAACAGCGACGGCAAACACAGATCAGGCTCCACCTAGACGATGACATCTTGGCTGCCCTGCGTGAGCGAGCGGCTACCGAGGGCCGGGGCTACCAGACGCTGCTCAACGAACTCCTGCGCGCCAGCCTGTTATCATCGGACAGCGCGCCCGTGGCAGGCTGATCTGGCCCCTGCGCGCGTTGGTCAGCTTGCCTGAAACCGCCCTGCCCTGACCCTCACGGGCGCCGCTGGTCGACGAGGTCGCAATACGAAGCGCGCCACTCCTTTCGCCGCTGTCACTGACAGCGTGTTTGCTACACTGACGCGGCCTGTCGGTGCATCGGCTTCAGCAACGTTCGGCTGTTGTTGCGCTACCGGTTGGTGAGTTTTTGGTGGTGCGTCCCTGTTTTCCACTGTTTTCCACAGGGTTGTTAAGACCTGGCATCCACTTCGGTGATCACTTCTGCCAACAATGACGGGCGGATATGCAGCATGGTCCGAGCCGGGATCGCGCGCAGCAGGTTCATCCAGGTGAATGATTGGACCAGCATCGGCGACAACGAACGCCCTAGTCTTGCCCATGCAGTCCCCAGTCGATGTCTTCCCGAATTAATTGTTCCGCGATCACCTCGCGATGCGAATCCAGATAACGGCGCATGGCTTCTACGATCAGCGCGTCGATATTCGGGATCCAACCTTCTTGCACAAAAAGTTGGGCTTGCTCAAGGAGCTGATTGGGGATATTCGTTTGCACTGCGGGCATGGTTAATCCTATCTGTCAGATCTTGGAGGCATGCATGGACTCGGTCAGGCTGAGCCTCGGTCAACCTTGGAGACAGCGCCAAGCGGATGGCGCGCTCACAGCAAGCGCTCAGTGAAACACCGCCTCCGGCGTCTCTGCGGTGAGGATGCGCTCGGACCATGCCAGCAGCGTCTCGGCATCGGCCTCTTGGATCTGCTGGCGCAGCTTCACATCGGCCGGGCCGAATTTGCGCTCCATCTGGCGTAGCAGGAGCTTGGCTTCACCTTGGCGCTCGCCCTGCTCACGGCCCTGCTCAATATATCGATCGATAAAGGTCTGCATGATCGGATCTCCCGGTGAGGTCTGCTCCAACA
>NZ_JCAQIA010000017.1:0-76984 GCF_059621085.1 Halochromatium sp. NSM3
CTGTAACCGCCACGGATCAGCCAAGCGCGCAGCGACTCGAAGACCAGCCGTTCCTCCATCGCATTGATATAGGTCATGGCCGCGAGCAGGAACAGGAACAGCTCGGCAAACTCCATGATGTTGTGGTGCACCGCGTCCGCCACGGCGTGCGGGTCGCCGCCATGTCTGGTGTAGAAGTACGCGATGAACACCCAGATCACGCCGGCGGCAAGGACCACCGGTTTCGACTTGCGCAGGTGGGTGAATTCCTCGGCCATGACCAGCCCGTAGGCGACAACGAAGATCAGGATCGCCGTGTAACCGACCCAGTTGCCGGTCAGGTCAATAGGGTTGGACGCGTCGGACGCCAGTGCGAGCGGCGACAGCGAAAGCAGTAGTAGGCCAAACGCGACCTTGAGTGCGGGATGGTGCATGGAGGAGACTCCTTGACGGCTGAGTCGCGTCAGTCGTTACCTTGATAGTGATTTCGCCAGCTCGGTCTCCGAGAGGCGCGTTAAGTGATCGCGCTCGTTGCCGTCAGATCTAAAGGATCTGTCGCAGAAAAGGTGACAGTTGGGATGAGGAGAGAGGCTAAAAAAATGTGTCTATACTCAAATCATTAAAAGATTAAGGCATTGCATGAATGCAAGTCTCTGTTTTTTATCGATTTATAAGTTTAAAAAATCGCAAGTTTATAATTGCATGAGTATAGAAGTCATGGTGAAACCTTAAGTCACAGCATCATGGCGAATGAAGCGAGCTTTGATCTCACGGAAAGTCAAGGAGCACTTTTGGCTCAGTTCATCGACGCTGGATTTAAGGCACCAGGCAACAATCAAACATCCGTTTTTTCTCCTGTTCTTCGATGTGGGCTCTTTAGATGTAGCCAGATTGATGATCGACGGCTCAGCGCAGCAACAGCGTCGGCACCTTCGCCGAGCGCAGCAGGTCGGTAGTCTTGCTGCCGAAGAATAAACTGCGCAGCGGCGAATGCCCATAGGCGCCCATCAGTAGCATGTCGATCGCCTGCTCATGCACGTATTGAGCGATGACCCGCTCGGTATCACCAGGGATCAGGGCAACGCTCACCTCGAAGCTGGCCTCCTCAAGCGTCGCGCGCGCCCAGTCGAGCTGTTTCTCGCTGTCGCGGCGCGCCTTGCCGCTCATCAGCACATGCACCGGCAGGCCACGGAAGAGCGGGCTGCGCGCCACCATTTCGATGCCGCGACGGGTCATGCTGCCGCCGTCGAAGGCGATCAGCACCCGTTTGGGCTCGGTGAACTGGTCGGTGACTGCAAGGATCGGCTTGCTCAGCGAGCGCACCATACGCTCGACATTGCGCCCGAGGTCGCGCTGGGTGGTCTCGGCCGACTCGCCCCGGCGCCCGAGCACGAACAGCCTGACCTGGTCCTGAGCGCCGACCAGCGTCTCCTCGAGATCGCCATAGCGTTGGCGTACATCGGGCGCGGCAACGCCGAGCTTGAGCGCGCGTTCGCGCAAGGCGTTTAGGAATTCGCGGCCACGCTCGCGGTTGGCCTTACTGCGCGACTCATCACGGTCAGCTAATTCGCTCAGCAGGTTTTGCTGCGCGTTGACGCCAATGGCACCGCTGTGGTCCTTGCCAATCGCGACCTCCTTCTCGCGATCGAGGATATGCAGCAGTTCCAGCGGCGCGTCCATCTGCCGGGCCGCCCAGGAGGCGGCATCAGTGACGAAGTCGGCGAAGTGCGACTGATCGACGCAGGCCAACACCTTGGCCTGGCCTTGCATGGGGTCTTCGGGTTGCATCGGCATCGATCCTCGTTCGTGCGCGGGCGGCTTCAGTCAGGCGGGTCAAGCAGGGGATCAAGCGGACTGCCGCTCAATGGCCCATCAGGCTTTCGACGGCCTCGGGCTTGTCGTGCACCGCAAAGCGGTCGACCAGGGTGCGGCTGGCCTGGTTGAGGCCGACCACCACCACTTCGGTGCCCTCGCGGCGGAACTTGAGCACCACCTTGTCGAGCGCAGTAACGGCGGTGATGTCCCAGAAGTGCGCGCGGCTGACGTCGATGCAGACCTTCTCGATGACCTCCTTGTAGTCGAACGCGGCGATGAAGCGATCGGCCGAGGAGAAGAACACCTGACCGACGACGTGATAGACGCGCTCGCGGCCCTCGCGGGTCGGGGTTGAGCCGACATACAGGATGCGGCTGACCTTCTGCGCGAAGAAGAAGCCCGACAGCAAGATCCCGACCAGCACGCCCTGGGCCAGATCATGGGTGAAGACGGTGACCGCGACTGTGGCGATCATGACGATGTTGGCATCCAGCGGATGCTCGCGCAGGTTCTTGAACGAGGCCCAGTTGAAGGTGCCGATCGAGACCATGATCATCACCGCCACCAGCGCCGCCATCGGAATCTGCGCCACCCACTCGTTGGCGAAGACCACCAGGATCAGCAGCACGATGCCGGCGGTGAGGGTCGAGAGCCGCCCGCGGCCGCCGGATTTGATGTTGATCACGGTCTGCCCGATCATCGCGCAGCCGGCCATGCCGCCGAAGAAGCCGGTGACCACATTGGCGGTGCCTTGACCGACGCATTCGCGGTTCTTGTTGCTCTTGGAGTCGGTGAGATCATCGACGATGGTCGCCGTCATCAATGACTCGAGCAGTCCCACCACCGCCAGCGTCGCCGAGACCGGGAAGATGATCTGCAGGGTTTCCAGATTCAGCGGGATATCCGGGATCAGGAACACCGGCAGGGTGTCGGGCATCTGGCCCATGTCGCCGACGGTACGGATGTCGAGGCCCATGTAGATCGCTGCCGCAGTCAGCGCGACGATGGCCACCAGTGGCGAGGGGATGGCCTTGGTGATGTATGGGAGCAAGTAGATGATGCCGAGGCCGGTGGCGAGGACGCCATAGACCTCCCAAGTGAGCTGGGCGCCGGTCAGTTCCGGCAACTGCGCCATGAAGATCAGGATGGCCAGGGCGTTGACGAAGCCGGTGATCACCGAGCGCGAGACGAAGCGCATCAGGTTGCCGAGCTTGAGCCAGCCGGCCAGCACCTGCAGCACGCCGGTCAGCACGGTGGCGGCGAGCAGGTACTGCAGGCCGTGATCGGCGACTAGGTTGACCATGAGCACCGCCATGGCTGCGGTCGCCGCCGAGATCATGCCCGGCCGACCGCCGATGAAGGCGGTGACCACGGCGATGCAGAACGAGGCATAGAGCCCGACCTTGGGATCGACCCCGGCGATGATCGAGAAGGCGATGGCCTCCGGAATCAGCGCCAGCGCCACCACTAGGCCGGCGAGTAGATCATTAGGGATATTGGACAGCCAGTCCTTGCGGAGTGATTTCATGCGTGAAGGGTTCCAGGGCTGACGCGGACCTCAGGGCCAGCGGTGGACGCAATCGCGAAGGCGGCGCGGCTCCCGAGGGGGCGGGAGGGAGCAAGATCAAGTCATTCGACAGGAGAACGCAGGGATCAAGCGCGGCATTGCGGAGAATGTCAACGCGAGTCGGGAGGACTCGGTGGGTCGCTTGGGGCCTACATTGGCAGGGTCTCTCCTGAAAAGGGGGAGCGGTGTCGGGATCTAAGGTGAATGCCAAGTATACAGGCATTGGCGACGTGCTGAAACTGAAACCAAGGCCGGTGGCGAAGTAACGCAGCGTTTCCTCGCAATACCGGCGAAGAGGTCAAGGTCGATTTTACCTTTGGCTACAAGCGGGCCGCCGATGGCCATCTCGTGGTCTTCCTGCACCACTCTTCGCTGCCCTATCTACTAGAAGACTGATGCAAGCGACGCGCTGACGGTCAGCGCCCAAGCCCATCGGTTGCGACTTCACTGGTTGACCGCAGTCTGGGTTCTTTAGTATTTTCGCTCGTTTACCGAGCGCCGCGCTCCATGGTGCGTGGCTCCTTGTCAAGACCCCGGTGACCCCTCAGGTAGTGGCTTTGGCCCGACCACCACTTGTCCGGGGGCTCGGCATGATTGACATCTCACCGGTTGCTGCCTCGGCGACCGTGAGCAGCGGATGCTGTCTCGCGATCGCCGGGTCGATCCGTACGGAGGACGCCTGCGTGCAATCACATTTGGCCGATGGGCCTGACCCTAACGAGACCGCGACGCCCGGGGCGCAAGCTGTGGCAGCGCGCGCCGACGCGAGCGAGCCACCGCTGCTGAGCGGCGCCGAGATCACCATCCAGGCGTTGATCGACGAGGGCGTTGAATACGTCTTTGGCTACCCAGGCGGGGCCGTACTGCATATCTACGATGCGCTGTTCCAGCGCGGCGATGCGATCAAGCATGTCTTGGTCCGCCATGAGCAGGGCGCGACCCATGCTGCGGACGGCTATGCGCGCGCGACGGGCAAATGCGGCGTCTGCCTGGTGACCTCGGGGCCGGGCGCGACCAATGCGGTCACCGGCATCGCCACCGCGCATCTGGACTCGATCCCGCTGGTGGTCATCACCGGCCAGGTGCCGACGCCGGTGATCGGTAGTGATGCCTTTCAGGAGGTCGACACCGTCGGCATTACGCGGCCCTGCGTGAAGCACAACTTCTTGGTCAAGCGGCTCGATGATCTGGCGGAGACCATCCGCAAGGCGTTCTATATCGCGCAGTCCGGGCGTCCCGGGCCGGTGGTGGTCGACATCCCGAAAGACGTGACCGATCCGAATATCAAGATCCCCTACATCTATCCGCGCGACATCAGTATCCGCTCCTACAACCCGGCCAAGCGCGGTCATCTGGGGCAGATTCGTAAGGCGGTCGAGGCGATGCTCGATGCCAAGCGGCCGATCTTCTACACCGGCGGCGGGGCAGTGCTGGATGACGCTGCTGCACCGCTGACCGAGCTGGTGCGCGCGCTCGGCTTCCCGATCACCAGTACCCTGATGGGGCTGGGTGCCTACCCGATGACTGACAAGCAGTTCGTCGGCATGCTCGGGATGCACGGCACCTACGAGGCCAACATGGCCATGCACGAGACCGATTGCCTGATCGCGATCGGCGCGCGCTTCGATGATCGGGTCACCGGCAAGATCGAGCATTTCTGCCCGCACGCCGAGATCATCCATGTCGATATCGATCCCTCATCGATCTCGAAGAATGTGAAGGTGCAGGTGCCGATCGTCGGTCCGGTCGGCAGCGTCGTCACCGACATGCTCAGCATCCTGCGCGAGAGCGGCGGGCGCCCGGATCAGGCCGCGCTCGCAGCCTGGTGGGAACAGATCGACGCCTGGCGCGGCATCGACTGCATGCGCTATGACCGCTCGAGCCCGATGATCAAACCGCAGTTCGCGGTCGAGACGCTCTACAAGGTCACCAACGGCGACCTCTATCTGACCTCGGATGTCGGCCAGCATCAGATGTTCGCGGCCCAGTTCTACCCGTTCGACAAGCCGCGGCGCTGGATCAACTCGGGTGGGCTCGGCACCATGGGCTTTGGCCTGCCGGCGGCGATGGGCGTGCAGCTTGGTCATCCGGACGCACAGGTCGCCTGCATCTCGGGTGAGGCCAGCATCCTGATGTGCATCCAGGAGATGGCGACCTGCAAGCAGTACGGTCTGCCGATCAAGGTCGTGCTGCTGAACAACGGCTACATGGGCATGGTGCGCCAATGGCAGGAGTTCTTCTATGAGAGCCGCTACGCGCATTCCTATGTTGACGCCTTGCCGGATTTCGTCGCGCTGGCAGAGAGCTTTGGCCATGTCGGCATGCGCGTCGAAAAGCCGGATCAGCTCGAGTCGGCGATGCGCGAGGCGTTCGCGATGAAGGATCGCTTCGTGTTCCTCGATGTGATCGTTGATCCGTCCGAGAACGTCTATCCGATGATTTGCGCGGGCAAGGGCCATCACGAGATGGAACTGCCGCCGACCATGTCCGAGCGGGAGCTGGCCTAGGGCCTGAGAGCAGGTATGAGACATATCATTTCGATGCTGGTCGAGAACGAGTCGGGCGCGCTCTCGCGCATCGCCGGGCTGTTCTCGGCCCGCGGCTACAATATCGAATCCTTGACCGTCGCGCCGACCGATGAGCCCTCGCTTTCGCGCATGACCCTGGTGACGAACGGCAACGACGACATTGTCGAGCAGATCAAGAAACAGCTGAACAAGCTGATCGATGTGGTCAAGCTCCAGGATCTCGCCGAGGGCGAGCACATCGAACGCGAGATGATGCTGATCAAGCTCAAGGCCGCTGGGCCCGACCGCGAAGAGCTGAAACGACTGACCGAGATTTTCCGCGCCAAGGTCATCGACGTGACCGATGCGAGCTACATCGTTGAGCTGACTGGCGCCTCGCGCAAGCTCGATGCCTTCATCGGGGCCGTGCCCGAGGGGCTGATCACCGAGGTGGTTCGCTCTGGCCCGACCGGCATCTTGCGCGGCGCCAAGGGCTTGACGCTCTAAACAACAATCCAAATCGACTAGGAGCCATCATGGCCATCAACGTTTACTACGACAAAGACGCCGACCTCTCGCTGCTGCAAGGGAAGCAGGTCGCGATCATCGGCTACGGCTCGCAAGGCCATGCCCACGCGAATAACCTCAAGGACTCGGGCGTCGATGTCGTCGTCGGTCTGCGCTCTGGCTCCAGTTCGGCGGCCAAGGCGGCTGACGCGGGCCTGGCCGTCAAGGAGATCCCGGACGCGGTTAGCGGCGCCGATGTCGTGATGATCCTGGCCCCCGATGAGCACCAAGCCAAGCTCTATCGCGATCAGGTCGCGCCGAATATCAAGCAGGGTGCGGCACTGGCGTTCGCGCATGGCTTTAACATCCATTTTGGTCAGATCGAGCCGCGCGCGGATCTGGACGTGATCATGATCGCGCCCAAGGGGCCCGGCCATTTGGTGCGCTCCACCTATACCCAGGGCGGCGGCGTGCCGAGCCTGATCGCCGTGCATCAGGACGCGAGCGGCAAGGCGCGTGACATCGCCATGGCTTATGCCTCAGCCAATGGCGGCGGCCGTGCTGGCATCATCGAGACCAGCTTCCGCCAGGAATGCGAGACCGATCTCTTCGGTGAGCAGGTCGTGCTCTGCGGTGGCCTGACCGCGCTGATTCAGATGGGCTTCGAGACCCTGGTCGAGGCCGGCTACGAGCCAGAGATGGCCTATTTCGAGTGCCTGCACGAGGTCAAGCTGATCGTCGACCTGATCTACGAGGGCGGCATCGCCAACATGCGCTACTCGATCAGCAACACCGCCGAGTACGGCGACCTGACCCGTGGCCCGCGCATCATCACCGAGGAGACCCGCGAGGAGATGCGCAAGATCCTGCGCGAGATCCAGAACGGTCAGTTCGCCAAGGAATTCACGCTTGAGAATCAGGCAGGTGCGCCGTCGATGAAGGCCATGCGCCGCCTCTCGCAAGAGCACCAGATCGAGCAGGTCGGCAGCCGTCTGCGCGAGATGATGCCTTGGATTCGCGAGAAGCAGTTGGTCGATAAGTCGCGTAACTAATCGCGAGCGCGACCTTGCAGACCTCGGCGCGGCAACCGGCTGCGCTGATGCACGGTAACATAAAGGCTCCGATTCGGGGCCTTTATGCTGTTTAACGCTCTGCTAACGGATCTGCGAGGGCTCGTCCTTGCGCAGATAGGCCTCTTCTTCCGGGGTGAGGTCGACTTCGTCGAAGCCGGTGATCATCGGCATCACATGGTCGCGGAATGAATGGCCAGTGGTGAGCAGATAGACATGGATGAGCACGAACGCGAGGATCGCGAAGGCGGCAGCGGTATGCACCAGCGCGATGTTCTCGAGCCAGACTGGGGCATTGGGCAGATTGCGCCAAGCGTAGTAGGACAGATAAGCCAGGCCGCTGACCCAGATGGCCGGGAAGAGCACGATCTTCAGCACCAGATAGGCGAGAGCCTGCAGCGGGTTGTGCTTGCGCCAGTAGGCCTTGCGGTAGGGGTGGCGCTCGCCCTTGAAGATGCCGTAGACGTAGAAGCGCAGCACACTCCAGAGGCCGCTGCCGGTGGGGATGAAGTGCCGCCAGGCGCCGGTGGTGAAGAGCCAGAAGACGCTGAAGGCCCACAGCAGCAACAAGGCAAACGCGGCCAGGGTGTGCAAGGTCACCGCGTCCTCGAAGCTCAGTAGGCCATGAAAGCCGTGCAGCCCGAAGCCGCTGACCAGCAGCAGCATGATCAGCGCCATCTGGCACCAGTGCCAGAAGCGTTCGAAGATGCTGAAGATCTTGACGTGATGTAGGGCCATCAGTGTTGGTCTCCCTTCGGCGAGAAGAAGCGGATGCCGCCGTGGATGAGGATGCCGCCGAGGGTTCCAGCGACCAGGAGCGTGCCGATGATATCGAGCCAGCGGCTGCGGTCGCGGCCGGGCAGATAGACGCCCTTGACCTCGGCGAGACGGCTGTCCTTGGGGTCGTGACAGTCGCCGCAGGCCAGCGCCTGCTCCTTGGGCGCCACCATGTGCGTGATCGGCCACCAGGAGAGGGTCTCGATGAAGCCGTATTCGCCCGAGTAGTCGAGGCCGAAGTCGGCCATGCCCTTCTCGATCGCGGCGCCCATGTCGTAGTTGCCCCAGTAGGCGGCCTCGTCCTCGCCCCAGAGGTGGGTGTAGACCAGGGTGCCGTTGCCTTTGTCGTAAGGTTGCCAGGTGTGCATGCGCTTGAACGGCCAGATGCGTGAGCGCTCATCCCCGCGCGCGCCGCTGAAACCGTTGATCTCGATCGACTCGGCGTTGGGGTCGAACTGGGTGTCGATGGTGGTGTAGCGCATCTGGCCATCGAACCAGTCGTACTCGGGGACGACGTTCTCGTCGTAGGTGAAGTTGCCCTTGATCGACTTGTAGGTGTAACGGTGGTCGCCGTTGCCCTGGATATAGCCTTCCTCGTGGTAGCCCTCGCCGTCGCGGGTCTTGCCGGCGGTGCGCCAGTCCCAGTCGACCACAGTGGCCACGCCACCCCGCGCGAACTCAGGGATGTGGCAGGTCTGGCAGGCGATGCTCTGCACATGATCGTTGAGCTTGAAGGCGGCGATAGAGTCGACCGGGTGCGGCGCCAGTCCGTGGCAGGACTCACAGGTGGTAACATCACTGCGCTGGCCGGGGAGTCCAGTACCCTGGGTGTCCTTCGAGATGACGTTGTAGCGACTCCCGGCCCAGACGTGCTGGTTGGTGACATGGCAGGCGCTGCAGGCGAAGTTGAGCCCATCGGCGCCCATGTGCACGTCGAGTGTGCGCGGTGGTTTGATCAGCGCGGTCGAGAGATCGCCGTGCTTGACGTTATCGCCACCGCCGCCCTTGAAGTGGCAGGCGCCGCAGTTGGCGCGCTGGGGGAGGTCGATGCTCCGCGCGGCGGCGGCGAGGTCGATCGGCGGCTTGCCCTCGAACATCACCGAACAGGCCGCATGGCCCTCGCTGTTCGGGGTCTTGTAGTAGGTGCCGGTGGTCTCGTGGCAGACCAGGCAGTCGATCTTGGTCTCGTCCGTGAAGTCGAAGCTCTCGTCCTTCCAGCCGTAGCCGGCGTGGCATTGGGCGCACATCCCCTCATTGCCGCGCGAATTGGTGCAGAAATTATTGATCAGGTAGCGTTTGCCGAGCTGCTGGCCGGTGTTTGGGTCCGTGTACGACCAGGTCCAGTGGATATTCTTCATGAAGTGCTCGCCGGTCTCGGTATGGCAGCCGAGACAGGCCTGGGTCACTTCGGGGCCGTTGGCGAACGGTCCCTTGAGTGCCTCGAATTTGGTGTGATCGGCGGTGCCACCGCGCAGCGGCCCGGAGATCTGCGGCCCTGAGGTCTCAGAGGCGGGTGGCGTTGGCCAGCCGCTGGGCTCGGCGTTGGCGAGTTGGCCGAAGAGGCTCATAACAGCAAGCACGCCGACCGTGAGGAATCGGCCGAGGGGGCTGGGCCGCATGGACCGTTTTTCGGCTGGTCGTCGCGTGATCAAGGGGGAGCGGAAGCCAGGGAGACTGCGCATGGATTGCCTCCAGTCAGTAATCGGTGCGAACTCTAGAGGCGCAATCGCCATGAGTCTGACCGATAAGACTGCGCCGAGCGCGGCGATGCGTCCCTGATATGGCGCAAATCCTCGGGCTTGAGGGTTTGCCTAGCTGCGCTAGATCAACTTCGTTGAGTGGCGAATCAAAAAACCCGCCTTGCGGCGGGTTTAAGCGTGGCTCACGCGCGCCGCAAGGACGGCGCGCGTGAGCGCCGGGGTCAGCTGACCTGGATCAACTGAGTTCGTCGGCGCCGATCTGCTTCATCAGGTTGAAGCTCTTGACGAAGGGTCCAGCCATGCGTGGATCCTTGATCATGGCCGAGTAATCGCCGGTCTTGAATTTGAGCTTACCGGTAGCGTAGGCGGTGCCCATGCCGACCATGCCGATGCCTTTCTCGACCCACTTCAACCAATCCTTCATGTCAGCGCGCATGTCCCAGTCGGGCTGCTCGTCGGACCAGTCGCCGGCGCGGACACAGACGCCGTTCTCGACCACGAAGACGCCGCGCGGATCCTTCTCGTCCTTGAAGCCACAGGTGATGATGGAGTTGAAACCGATCTCGGCCAGCTTGCCGCTGACCTCGGGATCGTTGTTCCAGGCATCCTTGAGTTGGTTCATCCATTCGGCGGAAAAGAGTTTGGCCATGAGTAGTGGTCCTCCGTTATGGGTATTGGGATCGGCGTTCTGGATGGATGGTGGTGCGTGCTTGCGGCGAGGTTCGGCTCGACGCTCATCACGCGCGCGCAAACCTCGCACGCCGTTATTCTAACAGCAAGCCAGCTCGGACAGGGTTGCCGAACCGCGCCCTTGGCAGCGGATAGCAACCGATTTAGCCGATCTCGAGGCTGATGCCGGCGGCGGCGAGCCGCTCCGCCTCTGTCTCGAATTCCAGCCGCGTCAGTGGATGGTCATCGAGCCAGCCCGCCGGGAACCGCAGTTGCAGCGTCTCGCCCTCGGCATCGACCTGGGGGTTGGGCTCGGCGGTGGCGGAGCGACCGCGATGCATGAGTACCGCGAGTCGCAGCAGCAGCGCGAGCCGGCGCCCGCACACGCGTGCCGGGCGCGGCAGCGCCGTGAAGACGTCGACGGGAAACTTGCGCCGGTGCCCCAGCACCAACGCCGCAAGCGCATCTTGCTCCTGGCGCGTGAAGCCGGAGAGATCGGCGTTGCGCAGCAGATAGGCGCCGTGCTTCTGGTACTGACTGTGCGAGACGGCGAGCCCGATCTCATGCAGATCCGCCGCCCAACCGAGCATCTTGGGGTAATTATCGTGATGCAGTGCCCAGGTATCGCGCAGTTGCTCGTAGAGTTCGAGGGCCGTGGCGCGCACGCGGCTGGCATGCTCGCGGTCGATATCGAAGCGCCGACAGAGGGTGGCCACCGTGCGTTCGCGCACGTCTTCGTGATGCACGCGCCCGACCATCTCGTAGATCAGGCCCTCGCGCAGCGCCTCGTCCGAGGCCCGCATCTGTTCGATCTCCAATGCCTGGAAGACCGCCCGCAGCACGGCGACACCACCGGCAAACACCGATCGACGCTCCTCGCTCAAGCCCTTGAAGGCGAACGCCGAGGTCTTGCCGTACTCGATCATCGCCGCGCGCAGGTTGGCGAGCCCCTCGGCGGTGATGCCATCGTCGCTCCAGCCCTCGGCGGCGATGACTGCGGCGATGGACTTGATGGTGCCGGAGCTACCGCTCGCCGTGTTCCAGCCGGACTGGCGAAACAGCTCGCGCACGGGGCGGATCTCGAGGGCGCAGGCCAGCTCGGCCTTGTCCATCGTCTTGGCGGTGATCTTGTCGTCCGGCAGGTAGCGGCGCGAGATGTTGACGCAGCCCATGTGCAGGCTCTCGCGCAGCGTGGCCTTGAACCCCTGACCGACGATTAGCTCGGTGCTGCCGCCGCCGATATCGACCACCAGCCGTTTCTCCTCGCCGATGGCGAGCCCGTGGGCCACGCCGAGATAGACTAGGCGGGCCTCCTCGCGGCCGGCGATGACCTCGATCGGGTGGCCGAGCCTCTGCTCGGCCTGCTCGAGGAAACCGGTCTCCGGGCGCAGCTGACGCAGGGTATTGGTGCCGACCGCGCGCACATTGGTCGGCTCGATGCCGCGCAGGCGCTGACCGATGCGCTCGAGACAGGCCAGGGCGCGCTCGCTGACCTCGGGCAGCAGGTCTTTATCCTCGGTGAGCCCCTCGCCGAGGCGTACCATCTCCTTGTAACGGTCAATGACCTGGAGGCTGCCGCCATCGGTGCGGGCGACCAGCAGATGGAAGGAGTTCGAGCCCAGATCCACCGCCGCGAAGCTGTCCGGCGGGGCTGAGCGCGAACGGTCGGCGGCAGAGGCGACGGAGACGGCGGCGTCGACCATACAATTCTCGCAAGCGTTGGCGGCATCGGCGCGAGAGTATAGCCGCTCCACCGGAGCGCCGGACAGCATCGACGGTCAAGCCTGGTCGGCGGAGACCTTCCCGCGCCGCAGACGAAACTCGATTGGCTCGGGCGCGCGCAACTGCACATTCCGCCGGGGCAGGGCGAGCCTGATGCCGGCGGCCAGGAATTTCGTATTGATGGCTTGGTGCAACTCACTGATGACCGGCAGCCGGAAGTCGAGGCTATCGAGGTAGCAGCGCAGCACCAGCGTGAGCGCTTGCTCGCCAAAGCCCTCGAAGGTGATCACCGGCTCCGGCTCATCGAGCACCCGCGGGTGCTCGGCGGCGACCTCGGCGAGCAGGGCGAGCGCCTTGTCGGTATCGCTGCCGTGCTCGACCCCGACCGGAATCACCAAGCGGTTGATCTGGTCGCTCAGGGTCCAGTTCAGCAAGCGCCCGGTGATGAACTCCTTGTTCGGCACCAGCAGCTCCTGTTTGTCCCAGTTGCGGATGGTGGTGGCGCGGATCTGGATGCGGGTCACAGTGCCGGTGATGTCGCCGATGGTGACCGTGTCGCCGACCCGCACCGGTCGCTCGAAGAGGATGATCAGGCCACTGATGAAGTTGGCGACGATCTCCTGCAGCCCGAAGCCGATGCCGACGCTGAGCGCGGCGACCAGCCATTGCACCTGCGACCATTGCAGCCCGAGGGTGCCGACGACCAGCAGGAAACCGATGGCGGTGACCAGGTAGCGCGTCAGCGTGACCAGCGTGTAGCGCGCGCTGGCGCTGATCTCGGTGTTCTTCAGCAGCAGGATCTCGAGCAGTGCCGGGAGGTTCTTGATCGCGATCAGCGCGGCGGTGGCGAGCACCAGGATCATCCCGAGATCACCGAGGGTGACCGGGGCCAGCTCCTCGATGCCATCGATCTCGGCGGTGTAGCTCCAGAGCGTGATGCTGTCGAACAGATTCAGCGCCGGCAGCACGTCCGACCAGATCATCCAGAAGGCCACCGCAGCGATGATGGCGATGCTGCTATTGAGCAACTGCCGCGTCTGGCTATCGAGCGCCGCCAGATCGACCGGATCATCGTTCGCATCGCTCCACTGCGCGCCTTGCTCCAAGGCCTCACGCTGGGCCTCGCGTTGGGCACGGCGCTCGAGCGCAGCCTCCAGCGCCAGCCCGCGCCGGGTCAACACCAGCCAGCGCGCGACCATCTGGTGGAACACGACTAATGCCAGCGCCAGCCAGAGCAGGGCGGCGATCGAGGTCAATAAGGTGCTCGCGGTGTAGATGAAGCCGGTGAGGGCGAGCGCCGCAAGCGCGGCCGGCATCGCCACCGCGAAGGGATACCAGAGCAGCCGCGAACGGCTGAGCCAAGCCCTTGGTCGGGCCGCGAGCAGGTGCTTGAACACGCCCCGGCTGGGGTGCAGCAACCAGGCCGTGAGGGCCGACAAGCCCAGGCAGAGGAGGATCAGCGCGAGTCGCCCCAGGGTGCCATCGAAGGCGGGGTGATGGGCGCGGCCGATGGTCTCGGCGACGAAGCCGATCGGCAGCAGCAGCAGCGCGGCGCCCTTGAATCCACTGCGCAGTTTAGCCAGGTTCTCCGAACTCCAGCGGAAGTGGCGCGCGGCGACGCCCCCGTTCATGCACAGCAGCCGGAACGCGCGCAGATAATAGAAGGGCAGCGCGATCGTGAGGAGTCCCTGACCGACGGCGAGTACAAACGGGGAGGCGCGCGGCGTATTGTGCAGCGCCCATCCCAGCACGGCGACGAGCAAGGGCCAGGGCAGCGCGAGCAACAGAGTCAGACCGAGCGCGGAGAGCGAATAACCGAAGCGATCGGTGCTGATCCGGCGCATCGGTTCGGCATAATCACGGATGCGGCGTCGCAGCAGGGGGCTTGCCGCTAACAGTCCCAGCACGGTGAGAAGGCCGAACCAGAAGCGCGTCGACGCGGCCGCCGCCTGGCGCGTGGCCTGGAGAACGCTGGCCCAGTGCTCCGGTGCCACCAGCCACCAAACCGCTTGGGGAAACGGACCGAATGGCTGCTGGGTGATCGGGGCGGCGTTGCGCACCCAGAGCAGGTTCTCGGCGAGGAAGTCACGATAGCGCTTGACCAGGTCGGCGTATTGGTCGGCGACGAAGTCGATATCGGCGATCGCGCGCTGATAGCTCTCTTTCAGGTGCAGCGCGCGATCGAGCAGGTCGCGCTGACGCAGCAACTGCTCGCGAACCTGCGCCTGGAGCGCTGCCGTGGCGCGTTCTCCGCTCAGCTGCTTGGCGATCGCGGCGTCGAGATCCTCGAGCGCGCGCAGCTCGTCGCGCAGTCGCAGCTGGCTCAGGGTCAGCTGCGCGATCTGTGCGGCGCGCGTGTTCGCCTGCTCGCGCATGCTGCTGGCGTCTGGCAGATCGGTGCGTTCATCGACCAGGATTTGTCCCACCGCTTGGCTCAGCCCGGCAACACTGATGCGCGCGCGCGCCCGTCTGAAATCATTCTCGGTCTCTCGCAGCTGGTCCTCGAGTGTGGACTGTTGCTCGTCGAGCCGAGCGAGTGCTGCGGTGATCTCGCTGATCGTCTCGCTGATCTGACGATTGCGCTGCGCAAGCTCGCGCACCAATGGATCGGCATCGCCGAGTTCGCGCTCCGCAGATTCAGTCTCTTGCCGTGTCTGCTCGGCCTCGATGCGGCGCAGGCGGTCCGCCTCGTTCTCGAGGTAGGTCCGACGCAGGCGCGACCGCTGCAGTTGCGCCGCGCGCTGTGCGCGTTGGGCCTCGGCGAGCTGACGCCGGGCCTCGGCGCTGAGGATCTGTTGCTCGAGCATCAAGATCTCGGCGCGCAGGGCATCGCGCTCGGTCTCGAGCGCCCAGGTCTGGGCTTGGCGGACACCCTCGGGTTGCCCGTCGGGCTGTGGTCGCTTAAGCACGTCTTCCAGCGAGGCCAGCAGCTGTGGTATCTCGCCGAGGCGTCGGCGTGCGCTCATGAGCTGCTCGGATTCTTGCTCGAGGCTGTCGTTGAGCTTGCTGAGCTGCGCTTCGAGCGATGCGGCTTCGGCTTGTTCGCGCGCGAGTCGCTGCTCGATCTGTTTGATGCTGATATCCGTGGGTAGATCAACCGGCGGATCGCGGGGCGTCTCCAGCTCGGCGAGTTCGGCGCGCAGTGCTTCGACCTCGGTCGGCGCCGTCTCCAGGGCCTCAAAGTAGCTCATGGCTTGCGCCTGCGAGGTGCTCAACGTCTCTAGGTTGTTGAGGACGTTGCGATAGCGCTCGCTGAGACGTTGCTTGGTTTCCTCGGGCAGGGTCTTATTGTCAGCGAGTTCGCTGAGCTTGGCCTCGACCTGCTCGCGCGTCACGGTCGCCTGGATGCTCAGGGGCGCCTCTGCCGGGAGAGTTGACTGCGCGGTCGCGGTCGCGATCAACAGGCTGGCGGGATCGGCTAGGGCGACAAGCAGCATCAGCAGGCCGAGCAACAGCGTCGTGGCGGCTTGTGGGTGCTGGCAGCGAATGCGCCGAGCGCGGTGATGATGGGTGGTCGAGTGAGCGGGCGAGCCGGCGAGCGAGTGAACGCGCTGGCGAGCGCGCAATCCGAGACTAGGCATGGGTATTCGACGGCGTTCGAGGTGAGCTGGCGTGCTGAGCGCTAGGGATGCAGTGGCTTGATGTAGACCTGCGAATTGCGTGCGTTGTTGTACTGGCGCCGGCGCTCTTCGGGGAGGTCGTCGACATCGCCGGGCAGGAAGCCGCGTTCGCGGAACCAGTGCGCCGTCTGCGTTGTGAGCACGAAGAGCCGCTCGAGGCCCAGCGCGCGGGCTTGCGCTTCCATGTGCGCGAGCAGGCGATCGCCACGTCCCTGGGCGCGATAGCTTGGGTGTACGGCGACGCAAGCAAGTTCCCCGATCCGCGCGCGCGGGCAGGCGGACAGCGAGGCACAAGCGATGATGGTGCCATCGAGTTCGGTGACCTGGAAGCGGTCGATGATCAGCTCCAGCTCCTCGGCCGTGCGCGGCACCAGGATGCCGGCGCGCTCCATCGGCTCGAGCAGGCTGCGGATGCCGGGGATATCGCTGCTGTGTGCCGCGCGCAGGCGTTCGTAGGGCTCGCCGGTCATCAGGGTGCCGGCGCCATCGCGCGTGAACAGTTCGCGCAGGAGCGCGGCGGGGTTCTCCCGGCCGACAATGTGGACGCGGGCGACACCGTGCTCGCAGGCCTCGGCGCCGGCGCGCAGCGCTTGCGCGAGGTCCTCACTGATATCGCCGCGCTGGGCAAGCAGGGTCGCGACCTCGGCGCCGAGCAGGTGCGAGCGGACCCGAGGCGCTTGGTCGGCATCGAGGGGTGCTTGTTCGGCGGCATCGCGGGGTGTTTGGCTTGGTGCCTCGTCGCTGGACGTCTGGCTTGGTGCTTGGCTGGGCGCCTCGCAGAGGCCGCCGCCTTCGACGAGGAAGATCAGTTTGTCCGCTTGCAAGGCAATAGCGGCCGCGCGCGCGACATCGGCCGCAGTGAGGTTGAAGACCTCGCCGGTCGGCGAGTAGCCGATCGGCGGCATCAGTGCGACGGCGCCATCATCGAGCCGCTGGCCGAGTGAGGCGCGGTCGATGCGGCGTACCGCGCCGGTGTGCTTGTAATCGATGCCGTTGAGCACGCCGATCGGCCGCGCGAAAACGAAATTGCCAGAGGCGACTGGGATGCGCACGCCGGCCATCGGCGAGTTCGCCAGGCCCAGTGACAGCAGGGCCTCGATCTCGACGCGCGCGGTGCCGGCGGCCTCCTTGACGCAGGCGAGGGCGGCCTCGTCGGTGACGCGCAGGCCGTTGATGACCTGCAGCGCAGCGCCGCGCTCGGCCAACCGGCGCTCGATCTGGGGGCGGGCGCCATGCACGATCACCAGGCGGATGCCGAGCCCATGTAGGAGCGCGATGTCATGCACCAGCTCGGGCAGGCGGGCATCGTCGAGCGCCTCGCCGCCGACGGCGATGACGAAGGTGCGGCCACGGTGCGCGTGGATATAGGGGGTACAGTGCCGGAACCAGTCAAGGAAGGGGTCGGCGGGTGTGCGGGAGACCATCGGGCGAGTCCGAGCTTGAGTAAACGATCGCGCAGCGAGCGCGGGCTCATGCTCATGCCAAGCCGTTCGCCGCTGCGGTTTGTCTTGTGGCGGAATGGGGTTGGTTGGACGCGGTACTTGGTCGTGGCCCGCGAATCCCGCAGAATACGCCATCACTGTCCGTTTCGGGGAGGCCTTGGCGCTGACGGCGCCGCTTGCCTTGGACTCCCAGGGGCCACGCCGCATGTTGGTTTTTTCATGAATCTGCACGAATATCAAGCGAAACAGCTCTTTACCCGCTTCGCGATCCCGGTGCCCGAGGCGCGCGTGGCCGCGTCGCTTGAGGAGGTGCGGGCGGCGGCGGATGTGCTCGGCGTGCCGACGCTGCTCAAGGCGCAGGTGCATGCCGGTGGCCGGGGTAAGGCCGGCGGCGTGCAACGCTGCGCGTCGGTGGCCGAGCTGGAGGCCCAGGCACAGGCGCTGCTCGGCAGCCGGCTGGTGACGCCACAGACGCCGCCGCAGGGGCTACCGGTCTCGCGGTTGCTGTTGGAGACGCCGGTCGCGATCGCGCGCGAACTCTATCTGGCGCTGCTGGTGGACCGCGCGGCCGAGCGCATCGCCATCATGGCCTCGGCCGCCGGGGGCATGGACATTGAGGCGGTGGCGGCCGCTCAGCCCGAGGCGGTGCGGGTCTTGCACATCGAGCCGGCGATGGGTCTGCGCCCCTGGCAATGCCGCCAGATCGGGCTGTTCCTCGGCCTGACAGCGGCGCAGCAGCCGGTCTTTGAGCAACTGCTGAACGGACTGTACCAGTTGTTGATCGGCTGCGATGCGCGCCTGGTCGAGATCAATCCGCTGGTGGTGACCCAGGACGGCGAGCTGATCGCGCTGGATGCGAAGCTGGATCTGGACGACAGCGCCTTGTATCGGCATCCGGAGCTGGCGGCGCTGCATGATCCCAGCCAGGAGGATGCGCGCGAGGTCGCGGCGCGCGCCGAGGGGCTGAGCTACATCAGCCTCGATGGCGATATCGGCTGCATGGTCAATGGTGCCGGACTGGCGATGGCGACCATGGATCTGATTGCGCTGCATGGCGGCGCGCCGGCCAATTTTCTCGATGTCGGCGGCGGTGCCACCGCCGATCGCGTTGCCCGCGCCTTCGCGCTGGTGCTGAGCGATGACAAGGTGGCGGCGGTGCTGGTGAATATCTTCGGTGGTATCGTGCGCTGCGACCTGATCGCCGAGGGCATCCTCGCGGCGGTCCAGCAGGTCGGCGTCAAGGTGCCGGTGGTGGTGCGCCTGGAGGGCACCAATGCCGCCCTCGGGCTGGAACGGCTGGCGCACAGTGGGCTCGCGATCGAGACCGCCGCAACCCTGGTCGACGCGGCCAATAAGGTGGTCAAGGCCGTAGCCGCCCAAGGCGCAACCATCCAGCACGCCGGAGGTGAGGCATGAGTGTGCTCGTCGATGCGAGGACGCGGGTGATCTGTCAGGGTTTCACCGGGCGCCAGGGCAGCTTCCACAGCGAACAGGCGATCGCCTACGGCACGCGCATGGTGGGCGGCGTGACGCCCGGCAAGGGCGGGCAACGGCACCTGGGGCTGCCGGTGTTTGATACGGTCCACGCGGCGGTACGCGAGACCGGCGCCGAGGCCACCATGATCTATGTGCCGGCGGCCTATGCGGCCGATGCGATCCTGGAGGCCGCCGATGCCGGCATCCGAGTGATCGTCTGTATCACCGAGGGTATTCCGGTGTTGGAGATGCTCGCGGTGAAGGCGGCGCTGGCGCGCGGCGGGGCCATGCTGATCGGGCCGAATTGCCCGGGGATCATCACGCCTGGGGGGTGTAAGATCGGCATCATGCCAGGCGCTATCCATACACCGGGGCGGGTTGGCATCGTCTCGCGTTCCGGTACCCTGACCTATGAGGCCGTCGAGCAGACCTCTGCCGAGGGGCTTGGTCAGAGCACCTGTATCGGCATTGGCGGCGATCCGATCCATGGGTTGGATTTTGTCGACTGTCTGGCCTTGTTCGAGGCCGATCCGGACACCGACGCGGTGCTAATGGTCGGTGAGATCGGCGGCGGTGCCGAGGAGGCGGCCGCCGAGTTCGTGCGCCGGCGCATGACCAAGCCCGTCGTGGCCTATATCGCCGGCGTGACCGCGCCGCCTGGCAAACGCATGGGACACGCGGGCGCCATCGTCAGTGCCGGCAGTGGAACCGCCGAGGCCAAATATCAGGCGCTGGAGGCCGCCGGTGTTCAGGTGGTGCGTTCGCCCGCGCTGCTTGGCCGGCGTGTCGCCGAGCTGCTTGGTCAGTAAGCCGGCGGGTCAGATGGGTCAGTCAGCCGATGGCTATGGTCAATCCCCGGGCAGGCTCTTATACTCACCCGATTACCAGCCGAAAGGTTGAACGGAGAATCGCATGAAGAAGGTCGAAGCCATTATCAAACCCTTTAAGCTCGACGACGTCCGCGAGGCGCTGTCGCAGGCTGGGATTACCGGCATGACAGCCATCGAAGTCAAGGGCTTCGGCCGTCAGAAGGGTCATACCGAACTCTACCGCGGCGCTGAGTACGTGGTCGATTTCCTGCCCAAGGTCAAGGTGGAACTCGTGGTCGCCGACGACCAGCTCGATACCTGCGTCGAGGCGATCACCAAGGCGGCCCGTACCGGCAAGATCGGCGATGGCAAGATCTTCGTCAGTTCGGTCGATCGGGTGGTGCGTATCCGCACCGGCGAGGAGAACGAGGCCGCGATCTGAGCCCAGGATCTGAGCCCAGGATCTGAGCCCAGGATCTGAGCCCAGGATCTGAGCCCGGCCTCCCGCCTCCTCCGTGTCCTGATCCCTCAGTTTCGATCCAGGCCGAGATAATCCCAGACGCGTCGCGCCAGGCTGACCTCGCTGGGGTCTGGCGTATCGTCGAGGAAGCGGCCCGCCTCGCGGTTCATCACCAAGACCCGGCGCGCATCGGCGGCGAGTTCATCCTCGCCGAGCCGCTGGTAGCCTTCGATCATCAGCTCCAAGGCATCTTCGACGGCGCTGGTGCGCTGGAAGCGCTCGACCACATACTGGCCGCGCGCCACGGCGGCGAGATAAGCCCCTCGCTCCATGTAGTAGCGCCCGACGTGCAATTCCCCTTCGGCCAGCATGTTACGCAGATGTAACATGCGCTGCCGGGCATCGGCGGCATACTTGCTGTTGGGATAGAGACGCACAAGCTCCGAGAAGTCGTTGAAGGCGTCCATCGCCGAGCCGGGGTCGCGCTGCGCGGTGTCGAGCGGGAAGAAGCGGTCGAGGAAACCGATGCTGCGGTTGTAGTTGACGATGCCCTTGAGAAAGTAGGCATAGTCGACGTAGGGGTTTTGCGGATAGAGCTTGATGAAACGGTCCGCAGCGGCGAGCGCCTGCTCGGGCTCTTCGGCCTTGTAATAGGCGTAGGCGATGTCGAGCTGACCCTGCATCGCGAAACGACCGAACGGGTAGCGTGCTTCCAGTTTCCGGTAGAGTTCGATGGCGCGCTTGTAATTGGCGGAATCGAGTTCGCGCGCGGCTTTGCTATACAGCTCGTTCGCCGACCAGCCCTCGGTCTCGTCGAATTCCTTGCCGAAGATGCCGCAGCCACTCAAGAGGGTCACAGCGATGAGGGTCGTCACTAGGAGTCGGATCATGGAGAATGCGGCGTCGCTGCGCGTGTTCATGGGTCGAAGAGATGGCGCCTCAGTATACTGAATCGACGTGACAGTCACAGACGCGAGCCCAGATATTGCCGACATCGCCCAACGCGAACCACGGCGCGAACCACAGTGCGAGCAGGCCAGGCTCGAGGAATCCGAGACCCAGTCCTTGCGGCTGCGGCCCGAGCACGCCGGTCGTCGGCTCGATCAGGTGCTCGCCGAGCTGCTTCCGGCATTCTCGCGCAGCCGACTGCGGACCTGGATCGAGCAGGGGCGGGTGTCGCTCGACGGGCATCAGCCACGGCCGAAAGACCGCGTGCGCGGGGCCGAGCAGGTGCTGGTCCGGCCCTTGATTGAGTCCTCCGGAGATTGTCTGCCGCAGCCGATTCCGTTGCGAGTCGTGTTCAAGGATGCACATCTGTTGGTGATCGATAAACCGGCGGGTCTGGTCGTGCATCCGGCTGCCGGGCATCCAGACGGCACATTACAGAACGCGCTCTTACATTATGACCCGCGCCTCGGTGAGCTGCCGCGCTGCGGGATCGTCCATCGCTTGGACAAGGACACCACGGGGCTGATGGTGGTCGCACGCAGCCTGCTGGCGCATCGCTCGCTGGTCGCGCAGCTCAAGGCGCGCAGCGTCAAGCGCGATTACCGGGCCTTGGTGGTCGGACAGCCCAAGGCCAGTGGCCGCGTCGATGCGCCGATTGGGCGGCATCCAACGCGGCGCACGGCCATGGCCGTGGTCGCTGGTGGCCGGCCGGCGGTGAGCGAATACCTGGTGTTGGAGCGTTATCGCGACCACAGCCTGCTTGGCGTGCGGCTGCAGACCGGGCGTACGCATCAGATTCGCGTCCACATGGCCCATCTGCGCTATCCGTTGGTGGGTGATCCACTTTACGGAGCCGGCACGCGCTCCGCCGCTGCCGCTCGTCCCGAGTTGGCCGCAGCGCTGCGTGGCTTTCCGCGCCAGGCCTTGCATGCCATCGGGCTTGGGCTGATCCATCCGGCGAGCGCAGAGCCCATGCACTGGCAGGTGCCGATGGCCGCCGATCTGGCCGCGCTCCGTGCCCTTTTGCAACAGGATAGCGATGATGCGGCTACTGAGACCTGATTGGCCAGCACCCCATTGGCCAGCACCCCCGGCGGTGCGCGCGCTGAGCACGACGCGCGAGGGTGGCGTGAGCACGGGGCCTTACGCCAGTCTGAATCTGGGCGACCATGTCGGCGATGATCCGGTGGCGGTGCAGCGCAACCGCGCGCTGTTGCGCGCGCAGGCGGGGCTGCCGGTGGAGCCAGACTGGCTGCAACAGGTGCATGGCTGCACGGTCAGCGCGTTGCCACGCGCGACGGGTGGAGGGTGCGCCGCCGATGCCTCGGTCGCGTTCGGGCCGGGCTCGGTTTGTGTGGTCATGACCGCCGACTGTCTCCCGGTCCTACTCTGTGATGAGGCCGGCAGCGTGGTCGCGGCGGCCCATGCCGGTTGGCGCGGCTTGGCGGCCGGTGTCCTTGAGGCCACGGTGCGGCGCATGGAGCGCCCGGGCGAGCAGTTGCTGGCCTGGCTGGGGCCGGCGATCGGTCCGGCGCATTTCGAGGTCGGCGACGAGGTGCGCGACACCTTCTGCGCGGCGCGCACCGAGGCGACCGCTGCCTTTCGTCGCACCAATGAGGGGCGCTGGCTGGCCGATCTCGGGCTGCTCGCGCGCCAGCGGCTCGCCGAGCTTGGCGTGCGCTGGATAGGCGGGGGGGAGCATTGCACCTTTGCCGAGGCGGACCGATTCTTTTCGTACCGGCGCGATGGGGTGAGCGGGCGCATGGCGAGTCTGATTTGGCTCGAGCCGTGCCCGTTGCCCGACCCCGCACTCGGGTGAAGCCGAGGGCGGCGGAGGTTTGATTGATCTCGAGACCTGGTGCCGCTACTCTCTTTAATGATCAGATCATTAGGATCCACAAAGCACGAGACCATGAGTAAACGACGCCTCCACTCGGCAGCCCCGATCGCGGTTCACAGCCAGGCACCACAGCACGCCTGCCGGCCTCGGGCCATGGCGCTCGGCCGTCTCCTGGCCGTGCTGCTGAGCGCGTTCCTCGCCTTCGGCGCGCTGGCCAAGACCCAAGAGGTCGGCCTCGCCGAGCTGTTCCCCGATGAGCGTCAGGCTCGCACCATGGTGGTGATCAACAAGGTGCTCGAGCGCTTTCACTATCGCGACTTCGCGCTCAGCGATGCCTTCGCCGGTGAGGTCATCGACAACTACTTCAGCGACCTCGACTCGGGCCGACTGTTCTTCCTGGAGCGCGATGTGGAGCGCTTCCAGCGTTCGGCCGCGCGCCTCGATGACGACCTGGCCAAGGGCAAGATCGATACCGCGTTCGATATCTTCCGCGTCTACCGGATGCGGGTCGATTCACGCATCGACTATGCCCTGTCGCTGCTGCAGCGACCGTTCGATTTCGAGCGCGATGAACGCTACCTGTTCAAGCGCGACAAAGCCGACTGGGCCGCCAACGAGGCCGAGCTGAACGAGATCTGGCGCAAGCGGGTCAAGAACGACTACTTGCTGCTGAAGCTTGCCGAGAAGAGCGATGAGGACATCCGCAAGCAACTGCGCGAGCGCTATACCGGCATTACGCGGCGGATTCATCAGTTCACCGCCGATGACGTCTATCAGGCCTTCGTCAACGCCTACACGCGCACGCTCGAGCCGCATACCAGCTATATGTCGCCGAGCACCTCGGAGAACTTCGACATCAGCATGCGCCTCTCGCTCGAGGGCATTGGCGCGGTGCTGCGAGCCGAGAACGAGTACACGGTGATTCAGCGCACCATTCCCGGCGGTCCCGCGCGTCAATCGGGTCAGATCCAAACCGGCGATCGGATCGTCGGCGTTGGCCAAGGGATCGATGGCGAGATGGTGGACGTGGTCGGTTGGCGGCTGCAGGATGTCGTGGACAAGATTCGTGGACCCAAGGGCTCGGTGGTGCGGCTGCAGACCTTGCCGAAGTCCGAGGCGGTCGGCGGGCGCATGCGCGAGGTCTCGCTGGTGCGCAACGAGATCAAGCTCGAGGATCAAGCGGCGCAGCGTTTCCTCATCGAGAGTCCGGAGAATGCGACCGCGCTGCGTATCGGCGTCATCGAGGTGCCAGCCTTCTATCGGGATTTCCGCGCCGAGTCCGCAGGGCGGCGGGATTTCCGCAGCACCACCCGCGACGTGCGCGCCCTGATCGAGGACCTCAAAGCCGATGAGATCGATGGGCTCATCATCGATCTGCGTGGTAATGGCGGTGGTTCGCTGACCGAGGCGCTGGAGTTGACCGGCCTGTTCATCGAGGAGGGGCCGGTGGTGCAGGTCAAGGACTCGTTCGGTAAGATCGAGGTCGAGGTGGACCCGGACCCGGCGATCTTCTACACCGGCCCGCTGGCCGTGCTTGTTGATCGCAACAGCGCCTCCGCTTCCGAGATCTTTGCCGGAGCCATCCAGGACTATGGTCGCGGCATCATCATTGGCGAGCCCACCTTCGGCAAGGGCACGGTGCAGACGCTGATCGATCTCGATCGCTACGTGCCGGGCGATGATACGCAGCTTGGGCGCCTGCGCCTGACCATGGCGGAGTTCTTCCGCATCAGCGGGGCCAGCACGCAGCTGAAGGGGGTTGAGCCCGATATCAGCTTCGAGCTGGGCTTGCAGGGCATCGAGCATGGCGAGCGCTCACTCGACAATGCACTGCCCTGGGGACGGATCCGCCCGGCCAAGTTCGAGGTCAATGCCGGGTTCGATCTTGAGACGCTAAAGCGCAAGTCGGCGCAACGCATCATTGAGGATGATGGGTTCAACATGCTCTTCGCCCAGGCCCGCGTGCTCAGCGAGATCGAGGCCCAGGATCAGGTCTCGCTGAGCGAGCGCGAGCGGCGTGCCGAGTCCAACCGCCGCGATCAAGTGCTGAAAGAGCGCAAGGCGGCGTTCCTGCGCGCCCATGGGATCGAACCCGTCGATGAGGATGCCGATCATGTCGACGAGGACGCGTTGGAGAAACAGCAGGAGGTCATCGATCGCATCCTGACACGAGAGGCGGCTCGCATCCTGGCCGATATGATCGTTCCACGGGATGCCGGTGAGCGGCCACGCGCGGCCATGAGCGACTGAGACCGCGACCTATGTCCGAACCCATGTCGTTCGCCGCGCTACCGGCGCGGCGCCTGCGGATTGTCGCTGATCCAGCGGTCCGCGCCTTGCTTGCCAACGCGCTGATCGGGTTGGAGAAAGAGACCCTACGCGTGACCCCAGAGGGGCGCGTGGCGCCGACCCCGCATCCAGCAGCGCTGGGCTCGGCCTTGACTCATCCGCATATCACCACCGACTTCTCGGAGGCCTTGGTCGAGCTGGTGACGCCGGCCTTGTCGGATCCTCGGGCGGTGCTCGATTTCCTGCGCGATCTGCATCTATTCGTCTATCAGCACATCGGTGATGAGCGTCTGTGGGCCGCGAGTATGCCCTGCGTGATCGGCGGCGGGGCCGATATCCCGCTCGCGCGCTATGGCCGCTCGAATGCCGCCGAGATGAAGACCGTCTACCGGCGGGGGCTTGGCAATCGCTACGGCCGAGTGATGCAGATCATCGCCGGCGTGCATTTCAATTTCTCGCTCCCGGAGGCCTTTTGGGGCCCGTTCCAGGCCGAGGTTGGCGGTAGCCAGGACGGGTTATCCGGGGTCCGCAACACCGGCTACATGGGCATGGTGCGCAACCTTCAGCGCCTGGGTTGGATGGTGCCCTATCTATTCGGTGCCTCACCGGCGGTCTGTAAGAGCTTCGTGCAGGACGCGACCACCGACCTGGACGCGTTCGATACCAACACCTTCTATTATCCCTATGCGACCTCGCTGCGGATGGGTGATATCGGCTACCAGAATCGCCAGGAGGAGGGCACCGGCCTCAAGGCCAACTACGACACGCTCGACGCTTATACCCGCAGCCTGACCTGGGCGATCCGCACACCCTGCCCGCACTATGAGTCGATCGGCACCAAGGTCAACGGTCGCTGGGAGCAGCTGAACGATCATGTGCTGCAGATCGAGAACGAATACTACAGCACCGTGCGCCCGAAGCAGCTCACCGACTGGATGGAATTCCCGACCTTGGCGCTGCGCCGGCGTGGGATTCGCTATGTCGAACTGCGCTCGGTGGATGTCAATCTGTTCGAGCCGCTCGGGGTCGAGCTTGAGCAGATGCACTTCCTGTCGCTGTTCATGCTCTATTGCTTGCTGCTGCCGAGCCCGACGATCTCCCCGCGCGAGCGCCGCTGGATCGACAGCAACGAGGTGCTCGCCGCGCATCGCGGGCGCGAGCCGGGCTTGATGCTGGAACGCTCGGCGGGTCCGATCGTGTTACGCGACTGGGGCCAGCAGGTGCTGGCGGCGATGGAGCCGCTCGCCGAGCTGATGGACGCTGGCGGTGACGGCGTATTCAAGGCCGCGCTCCGCGCGCAGCAGTTCAAGATGGCCGAGCCAGAGGCGACGCCATCGGCGCGGGTCTTGGCCGAGATGCGCGCTCGGGGCGAGGGCTTCGCTGAATGTGCGTGCCGACTCACGCAGCAGCATTGGGAGGGCTTTCGCCAGCTCGAACTCGCCCCGGAGCGCGCGACGTTGTTTGAGCGGCTCGCGGCTGACTCGCGCGCGCGGCAGGCACAGGTCGAGGCCTATGACGATTGTGATTTCGATACCTTCCTCGCGCGGTACTTCGCGCAAACCGAGGCGCAGCCGGTCGCGCTGCGCTCGCCTTTTGCGCCGGCGGGCGCGCCAAGCGAGGAGACCGCCTAGCCTAGCCGCGACCACCGCGCGAGGCCCGGCGTAGGACCCAGTCCATGGCTCGGCTCGGCAACAAGCGGCGCAGCACAGCGAGCACATGGGTTGGAACGGTGACGGCGTAGCGCGCGCGCGGGCGTGGGTTCTCCAATGCGTGCACGAGCCGGCGCAGCACCGCCTCGGGCGACAGCGTGAAGGGTTGCGCCGCACCGACCTTGCGCAAACGCTCTTCCATCTTCCGATAGGTCTCGCGGTGCGGGCTGTGGCTCGGGTCGATGTGGCGCTGATAGGCGTCGAAGGCGTTCTCGCGAAAGCGGCTCAGGATCGGTCCGGGCTCGATCAAGGCCACCGCGATACCGCTGCCGCGCAGCTCCAGGCGCAGACAGTCGGTGAGCCCTTCGAGCGCGAACTTGCTGGCGACATAGGCGCCGCGAAAAGGCAGCGCCACGAAGCCGAGCACCGAGCTGTTATACACGATGCGCCCCTGGCCCTGGGCGCGCATGATCGGGATCACCCGCCGGGTCAGGTCGTGGCAGCCGAACAGGTTGGTCTCGAACTGGGCGCGCAGCGCCTCGCGCGTCAGATCCTCGACCGCCCCAGGCAGTCCGTAGGCGCCGTTGTTGAACAGGGCATCCAAGCGTTGATCGGTGAGTGCCAAGACCTCGTCCAGACCGGTGGCGATGCTCTCGGGCTCGCTCAGGTCGAGGCGCACGGCCAGCAAGCCCTCGGCCCGCAGGCGCTCGACGTCGGCCTGCTGGCGGGCCGAGGCAACCACCTTCCAGCCGCGCTTCGCCAGCCCGTGGGCACAGTGGTGGCCGATGCCGCTCGAACAGCCGGTGATGAGGATGCAGCGTTGCGGGTTCATTGTGAGCGTTTGCAGAGCGTTCGGTGTGGATTGCGAGTCGCCCTCACTCCCGGAGCCAACATGCTTAGGCTCCCTGAGCTTTTTAGGCCGATCGTGTCTGGCGATTCGGGTGAACGGCGATAGTATGAGGACTCATTCCGCATGGCCGCAATGGCTATTGGTTCCCGCAGCGCCGGTTCGAGACGGCGCTGGCTATGGTTTTGACTATGGTGCTGGGGACGACGCTGGACAGGCTGGTGTGCTGCAGGTTCGGCTGCTCGACATGGTCGCCGATCATGGAGCCGCTCAACCTGATCGCTGGACAGAATCGAGCGTCACGCTTAGGGACCATGGAGCCTCGGGTTTGGGAGTCAGGGCTAACAACCCTATCGCGTGTGCGGTCAATGGCGTTGGGGGAGATTCTGAGTCGATTGGCTCTGGCGCGCCGAAGTCGCGCGAGGTGCTGCTGCCGCGCTGCATGTGCCTGGGAGCACTTTTCTGTCCCGCGCCGCGAGACTGCGATCTCGCCGCTTCAGTGACCGAGGCTAGGCTTGATCTCGGGCGTCATGATGCGGTGCGGGTCGATCCCCAGGCACAATGCTTCGATCTGGGGCCGGGCACGCTTGACAGCCGCTTGGGGGCGGCGATGGATGGCCATCAGCTCGATCGGGCACTGAGTGCCGGGCGACAGGCGGTCGAGCGGGCGAAGCTGGATGGCGTCGCTTTGATCTTGGCTCGAGGCGACGAGGCCGGGGTGGGTGCGTGCATCACCAATCGGGCCTGGCGTCATCTGCTGCACGACGGCGGTTTGGTCGAGCACGAAGACCCGGACGCCACGCTCATCGGCAAGCGCCATGCCGAGACCCTGGATCGCGCTGACCCCTATCAGGCATTGCGCTGCCTGGGCGGTTTCGAGCACGCGGCGCTGGTTGGCTCGGCGTTGGCGGCGGCCCAGCTCGGGCTGTCGTGGCGGGCCGTTGGCACGAGCGCCCGCATTGCGTTGTTGCTGGCGTTGCGCATGAATCCGTCCGCGCGCTCTTGGCTCGGCGTCACCTCCGCCATGCGGCAATTGCAGGTCGGGTCTGGCTTTTGTCTACAATATGCAGCCTTGTTGGCATCAATGGAGACGTGACATAGCCTCATGGGCGCGATTATTCCCGTTATCTCGCAAGAGCTGGACTGTCATCCCCGGCAGGTGCAGGCCGCTGTTGATCTGCTCGACGATGGCGCCACGGTGCCGTTCATCGCTCGCTATCGCAAGGAGGCGACCGGCGGGCTCGATGATATCCAGTTGCGGCATCTGGCACAGCGTCTGGGCTATCTGCGCGAGCTTGAGGAGCGGCGCGCGACGGTGTTGGCCAGCATCGACGAGCAGAGCAAGCTGAGCGATGAGCTGCGCGCCGAGATCGAGGCTGCGGAGACCAAGCAGCGGCTCGAGGATCTGTATCTGCCGTTCAAGCCGAAGCGCCGCACCAAGGCGCAGATCGCGCGTAAGGCCGGGCTTGAGCCGCTGGCGGATGCACTGCTCGCAGACCGAGCGCAGGCGCCTGAACAGCAAGCTGCAGCCTATGTCGATGCGGGCAAGGGGGTGGCCGATGTTGCGGCGGCGCTGGAGGGGGCGCGTCAGATCCTGATGGAGCGCTTCGCCGAGGACGCCGAGCTGGCCGGGCAGCTGCGCGAGCGGCTGTGGGAGGTTGGCATCCTGGTGTCGCGGGTAATCGCCGGCAAGGAGGCCGAAGGCGCGAAGTTCTCCGATTACTTCGACTACGCCGAGCCGATCGCCAAGGTACCCTCGCATCGGGCGTTGGCGCTGTTCCGGGGCCGCAATCAGGGCATCCTGGCATTGGAGCTGTTGGCTGGCGAAGGCGAGGACCCAGATGCTGCCTTCCGTGGGCGGATTGCACAGCGCTTCGGCATTCGCGATCAAGGCCAGTCGGGCGATGCTTGGCTGATCGAGACGGTGCGCAAGACCTGGCGCATCAAGTTGATGACGCGCCTCGACCTGGATCTCAAGCATCGGCTGCTGGAGGCGGCAGAGACGGAGGCGATCCGGGTCTTCGCCAAAAATCTGAAGGCGCTGCTGCTGGCCGCGCCGGCTGGGCGGCTGCCGACCATTGGACTCGATCCGGGGTTGCGGACCGGGATCAAGGTCGCGGTGGTGGATGCGACAGGGCGGGTGGTCGAGACCGGCACATTCTATCCGCATGCGCCGAGGAACCAATGGGATGCCTCGATCGCGGCGCTCGCCAAGCTGGCCGCGACCCATGGCGCCAAGCTGATCAGCATTGGCAACGGCACCGCCTCGCGCGAGACCGATAAGCTGGCGCGTGAGCTGATCCACCGCCATCCGGAGCTGGGCCTGCAATCGCTGGTGGTCAGCGAGGCTGGCGCCTCGGTCTATTCGGCCTCGGAGTATGCGTCGCGCGAGCTGCCGGAGCTGGATGTCTCGCTGCGCGGGGCGGTGTCGATCGCGCGCCGGCTGCAGGACCCGCTGGCCGAGTTGGTGAAGATCGATCCAAAGGCGATCGGCGTGGGCCAGTATCAGCATGATGTGAATCAGAGCGGGTTGGCACGCACCCTCGATGCGGTGGTGGAGGACTGCGTGAACGCGGTTGGCGTGGACCTGAACACGGCTTCGGCGCCTCTGCTGGCGCAGGTCTCGGGCCTGACGCAAACGCTGGCTGAGAATGTCGTGCGCTTTCGCGAGGAGCAGGGCGCCTTTCGCAGTCGCGCGCAGTTGAAGAAGGTGCCGCGCCTGGGCGAGAAGACCTTTCAGCAGTGCGCGGGCTTCTTGCGCATCAACGATGGCGATGAGCCGTTGGATGGCTCGGCGGTGCATCCGGAGGCCTATCCGGTGGTGCGGCGGATGCTCAAGGAGGTCGGGCGGGATATTCGGGCCTTGATCGGCGATCGCGCGGCCTTGAGTGGACTGCAGCCGGCGCGGTTTGCCGATGAGCGTTTCGGTGAGCCGACGGTGCGCGACATCATCGCCGAGTTGGAGAAGCCGGGGCGTGATCCGCGCCCGGAGTTCAAGGCGGCGCGCTTCATGGAGGGGGTCGAGACGCTGTCGGATCTACGACCGGGGATGGTGCTGGAGGGCACGGTGACCAATGTGACCAACTTCGGCGCCTTCGTCGATGTCGGCGTGCATCAGGATGGGCTGGTGCATATCTCGCGCTTGGCGGATCGGTTTGTGAAAGATCCCTATGAGGTAGTCAGCACCGGGCAGTTGGTGAAGGTCAAGGTGCTAGAGGTGGATCTGCCGCGCAAGCGGGTGTCGCTGAGTATGCGATTGGATGATGCGCCGGCATCGGGTGGCACCCGCCGGGCGTCACCCGAGACCCCTGTCAGCGCACGAACAGGATCAGCACGATGACGAGGCCGACCACAGCGGCAAGCGGCAGGATCGCGGCTTGCCAGTCGCCTTTTTCGGCCTTGGGGCCGTTCTCCTGCCAGGCCTTGAAGGCCGGCCAGAGAAAGAACAGCATCATGATCAGGACGCCGGCGACGGCGATCTTCAGAAACAGGTCCATGGGGCCTCCGTGAGTAAGCGTCTTGTCAACAAAAACCCCGGCCGGAGCCGGGGTCGCGTGAGCCTAATCGGGGATCAGCGATCAGTCATCGCCCATGATGCCTAGGATCTGGAGCAGGCTGATGAAGATGTTGAAGATGGCGAGGTAGATACCGTAGGTCGCCATGATGTAGTTGGTCTCGGCACCGCTCTTGATGCGGCTGGTGTCGAACAGGATGAAGCCGCTCATCAGCAGGATGATCGCCGCAGAGACAGCCAGTGCGAGGGCCGGCATGTTCAGGAAGATGTTGGCGATCATCGCGACGACGGCGACCATCATGCCGGCGAACAGGAAGCCGCCAAGGAAGCTGAAGTCACGCTTGCTGGTCAGCGCGTAGCCCGAGAGCCCGAGGAAGATCACTGCGGTGCCGCCGAAGGCGGTGGCGACGATGCTTGGGCCGTTTGGCAGCGCGAGGTACATGCTCAGGATCGAGCCGAGGCCGAAGCCGAGCATGCCGGTGATCAGGAAGATGACGCCGACGCCCGAGGCCGATTGCGCGGCGCGCGGCAGTACGAACATGCCGAGCAGCATGGCGCCGATGACCGACACTAGGTAGACCCAGGATGGCATCGCCAGCGCCATCGAGATCGTCGCTGTAATGGCGCTGAAGCCGAGGGTCGCGGCGAGCAGTAGGTAGGTGTTCTTGAGAACCTTGTTGGTCTCGAGCACCGAGCCAGCGCGTGCTGCCGGAACCTCTTGCTGTTTTGAGAGGAAGGAATTGGGGTTAGCCATGGTGGTGATGTCTCCGTTTGGAACGAATACTCTGACAGACTTGACTCTGTCAGATCTGTCAGACTGGATAGTTGAGTGATCGTATCGCGATCCTTACGACCGGTCGGTAGGCCCTAAGGTTTCTGACGCGATGCCTTAGGGCGCAAGCATACCGACAATGGGGGCATTCTTGCATCCTTGGGAGGCCGATATCTGTCTCTGTCTTGCGGTCTTTGCTGGCGGAAACAAGTGGCTTTGGTCGCTGGCTAGCCCTCGTACTGGGGCCTTTGGCTGCAGCGGGCGTTTTCATCTCTCGCATGATGACCCGTTGTTGGGGTATCCTATGCTGCTTGCTTGATCGAGTTCGCTCGGCAACCCTGTTCAGGAGAGGTGGCAGAGCGGTTGAATGCACCGGTCTTGAAAACCGGCGACGGTTAATCCCGTCCGTGGGTTCGAATCCCACCCTCTCCGCCAGATCAATGATTTAGCCGTGTTAAAGCCAGCGGGCAAGTTACCATGGCCGGCATGAAGCCCTTGCTCGCCAGCCAACGTCTTCTGCTCTTCTGGCTCCTCTTCTTGCCCGTCCTCTGGCTCTTGCCGTTCAGTCTGCACGCTCAGGCGACCGAGATCGAGGCCGAGACTGGGACTGAGATTGAGCCTCTGGTCTTGGGACCAGATATTCCCTAAGGTGTGCTGCGCGACGCCAGCGGGCGCCTGACCCATGAAGACGTCGCCGCCCTGCCAGAGAGCGCCTTCGACTGGCGCGATACGCTGCTGTAGGAAAGCTATCGGAAAGAAGCCTACTGGCTGCGGCTGCACCTGCCGGCAGCGGCCTTCAAGGACGGCGAGCGCTGGTTCGAGGTCTTCCCGCCCTTCTCGATGATGTGCGCCTGTTCCATCGCCCCAGCGGCAGCCAGCAGCCGTGGCAGCAAGAACAGGCCGGCGATCGATGGCCTGCCGCCGAGCGCCCCATTCAATACCGCTATTTTGTGTTCGTCCTGCCGCCACCCGGTCCCGGTCCCTGGCCTGATCCCGAACCCAACCCCGGAACCGAACCCGACCCCGAACAGCAACCGGTCGGCATGGACCTGCTCATCCGCATCCAGACCCGCAGCGCCATCTTGCTCGAGGGCAAGTTCTGGACGCCTCAGACCTTCTTCAACCAGGCCAGTCGCAGCACCGCCTACTGGAGTTTTTATCTCGGCCTCGGCGCCTTATCCACCCTGCTGGCCATCGCCATCACGCTGATCCTGCGCACTCGCGCCATGCTGGCCGTCACCAGCTTTTCCGTCAGCTACCTGTTTCTGGCCAGTATCCAGGGCTTCAGTCAGTGGTTGCTGTTCTCGGGCTGGCCGATCTGGTTTGTCGATCATCACACCAGTGTCGCGAATTTCGCCATCAATATCAGCATGCTCTGGGTCGGGCGCGAGGCCCTGCAACTGCCGCGTTTTTATCCCTGGCTAGACCGGGTCTACCTGGCGATGATGGCGCTCATGGCCTTGCTGTTACTCAGCATCCCGTTGGGCTTCTATGGGCAGGCCGCCAAAGTCGGATATGGCTTGTCGGAGCTGGGCAAGATCGGCCTGGTGATCATCGCCTTGCGGCTGTGGGCCAGAGAGGGCTTGGAGTATGGCCTGATTGGGCTGCTGTATGCGCTCTTCACCGCCTCCTCGCTCACCGCGATCCTAACGGTGATCCCGCCCCTGGATCAGGAGGAACTCGATCAGCGCGCCAACAAGATCCAGCGCGCCACCCGGCGGCTGGCGCAGCTCACCGACAACTGTCTGGCCGACGCCCGCCTTGGCAGCCAATTGAAGACCCTGGAACGCCAGCCCTCGATCTCAGCCGGGCAGCAGTCCGGTGTCGAGATAGATCTCGGTGACGGGTAACGCGATATCCAACCCCGAAAGCTCGACCCTGTCGCTTGCCTGATCGTAGAGTCGCGGTGTCCAGACTTCGCTCTCCTTGCGGTAATGCAGCACAGCGACCTCGCTGGAGTCGACCAGCAGATAATCGGTCAGCGATTCAATCGTTTGGTACTGCATGAACTTGGCGCCCTTGTCGTCCTGAGCCGTGCTGGGCGAGAGGATCTCGACGATGAGCGCCGGGTTAAGCAGTGTGCGTAGGCCGTTGATGGTGGTGTAGCGCGGATCGCAGGCGACCGAGACATCGGGATAGAGATAGGGGCTGCCGGCTTGAACCTTGACGCGCTGATCGCTCGAGAAGGTCCGGCAGCTGGAACCGCGCAGCCCCGCGCGTAGTTCGGCACCGACATTGAGGCAGATGATGTTGTGTTCCGGCTGGGCGCCGGTCATGCAATAGACGTCGCCATTGCGCCACTCCCAACGCTCGCGCGCGGTCTCGGAATCCATGGCGAAATAGTCTTGGAGGGGGACGAAGCGATCTTTCAGAAGGGTGGCCATTGGGTTGCTTCCGCTGATCTCTGTGTGATGGCTGACAGTATAGGTTGGCTGCGCCGCCTCAAGTAGATCGTCCCGCTGCTCGAGTCGCTGCGGCGTCGACCGTGTGCTGCAGGTCGATGTTGGGCTTCGCGTCTGCACGCTGACATCGTTTGATCTGTTGCGGGCATTGCTGGCGGCGTTGTCGGTATTGGTACCGGTATCGAAGACGCTTCAGCGTCTCTGGCTCAGCAGTTCTCCACCGCGAAGCCAACCACCGTGCGCTGCTCTCGGCTGAATTCGATGCCGATCAGATGAATCGGCTGACCGAGCGCGCGGTACTTGTCGGCATAGCCGCGCGCCTTGAGTTGGTCCAGCGCCGCGCCCTTGGGCGCAAGCTCCACCACCTTGAACTCGAACAGCCACACCCGCTCATTAAATTTGAGCGCCAGATCGATGCGCCCATGGTTGGTCGCATCCTCTGGCGTCAGATCTAATCCCAGCGCCGCTAGGTGGCTGTAAAACACGCTTGCGTAAAAGCCTTCGTAGCGGGCGATGGGATTGTTGTCGTGCCACTGGTGAGGGATGGCATCGAACAGCGCGGTCACATGCTCGCGCAAGGCGTCGACATCCGCCGCCAGCAGGATATCGAGCAGCCGGCTGGCTAGCTCGCTGGCCCGCCCAGGGGCGCCGATCAGCGCCTTGGCGAGCTGATCGTTCAGCGCGGTGGCCACCTCCAGGTTCGGGTAACCCAGGCTGTACTCCAGCCGGCCGCCGAGCTGACGCGAGCCGCTGAAGGTCAGATAGCCGGTCTGCCACAGCAGGGCTTCGGTGCCCAGATGCTCCACGTCGAAGGTGGACAGCAGCTCATCATCCGCCCGCAGTCCGGCCAGTCTGGGGGTGAAAAACTGCCGCTGGGTCAGCAGATCGATCAGGAAGCTGGGCGTGCCAGTCTCGAACCAATAGGGGCGGAACACACGGTCTTGAAACAGCAACAGCAGATCGAAAGGGTTGTAGACCGCCTCGCCGGTCCAGTTGTAGCCGTTGTACCAGCGGCGGATCATGGCGCGGTCCAGCCCCGGCAGCTCCGGGGCGAAGACGCTCTCCACATCGGCCTCGGTGTAGCCGCATAGGGCCGAGTAGCCCGCCGATACGGTGATGTCGCGCAGGTTATTGAGACCAGAAAAGATGCTGACCTTGCTGAATTTACTCACCCCGGTCAGGAAGGCGAAGCGGATATAGGCGTCGCTGTCCTTGATCACCGAGTAGAGGTTGCGCAGGCCATCGCGCATCTCGCGCGCAACCTCGGGCGCGGTCAGGTTGTCCAGGATCGGCTTGTCGTACTCGTCCACCAGCACGACGACGCGCCGGCCGGCGGCTGCGGCAGCCTTGCGGATCAGCTCTCCAAAACGACCGGGCACATCGAGGTTAGGCGGCAGCGTTACCCCGAGCGTTTCGCCGTTGACCCGCAGCAGATCCTCAACGCGGACATCCAGCGCCGCGCGTGAGTGCAGAACCCCGCCTCCGAAGCTCAAGCGAATCACCGGATAGCGCACCGCCCAGTCCCAGTGCGGATGGATCGTCAGCCCCCTGAACAACGGCTCGTTGCCGGCGAATAGCTCGCCGATGGTATCGAGCAGTAGGGACTTGCCGAAGCGGCGCGGGCGGGAGAGAAAATACTGACTGCCCTCGTCGATCAGTTGCCGGATAAAGCCAGTCTTATCGACGTAATAGCAGCCATCCTCGCGCAGCTTGGCGAAGGTCTGGATACCGATGGGCAGTTTGCGACGCGGTTCGGACATCGGGGCGAGCCTCACGGAGGGCTGAGAGCTGGTGCCACGATGGAGCACCTGTGGGTAGCGGTCAAGCGGCGGCGCGGGGCGAGTGTCCGCGAGAAGATGTTGAGCGAGAAGCCGACCAGGCGCATGACGAATCAGAATGCTGGCCTCATGAGGGCCGATTTTCAGCATCAGTTCAGTTTGCGCCATCAGACTTGCAACCGTTGTTCGAGCAGTCGAGCGGAGCCGTCCGTCATCGACCTGAGCTTGATCGGCACCCAGCAACCCTCTCAAACGGAGCAACCGAATGACACGACATCAATTGATGGCGACCACAGGCCTAGGACTGCTGCTGGCCATGGGCAGTCCCCAAGCCAGTGAGCGACTCGACCACGACGAGATCAAACAACTGCGCGAAACCGGCGCCATCCTGCCGATGGAGCAGGTGATGGCCGGTGCTCAATCCGTGCAGCCGGGTCAGCTCGTGGAGGCCGAGCTGGAGCGAAAAGACGGCGCCTATCGCTACGAGATCGAGATCCTGGCCGCCGACGGCACTATCCACAAGCTCTATCTCGATGCCGCAACCGGCGACGTGATCAAGAGGAAAGAGAAGTAAGCCATGTGGCATCGCGTCGCGTTTCAGCTCTGTCTGCTTTTGCGGGTTTGGCCGCGCAAACAGACGTCGGTTGCCACGCAGGACGCAATTTAATGCGGCTTCTGCTGGTCGAAGACGATGCCGCCTTGGCGGCTGAGCTGCACAAGGCGCTTAAGTCCGCCGGCTTCGTCCTCGACCACGCCAGCGATGGGATCACGGGAGAGGCGCTCGGGGTCGGGGAGTCCTATGACGCCATCCTCCTCGACCTTGGGTTGCCCGGGCGGCCTGGGCTCCAGGTGCTGCGCCATTGGCGTACCCATGGCGTCACGACACCCGTGCTGGTGTTGACCGCGCGCGATGCCTGGCACGAACGTGTCGACGGGCTCAAGGCGGGAGCCGACGACTATCTCGGCAAGCCCTTCCACATGGAGGAACTCATCGCTCGCATCCATGCCTTGACCCGGCGGGCGGCGGGCCATCTACGCTGCGGTCTGGAGGTGGGCGGGCTGTGTCTCGATGAGGATCGGCAGCGGGCGATTCTGGCCGACGGCACCTCCTATGAGCTGACCGGCACCGAGTTTCGCCTGCTCCGTTACCTGATGCTCCATCCCGACCGAATCCTCTCCAAGCCCCAGATCATGGACCATGTGTACGAGCTGGAGGCCGACCGGGGCAGCAACCTGATCGAGGTCTATGTGCGGCGCCTGCGCGAGAAGATCGGCAAGGATCGGATTCGGACCCTGCGCGGCCAGGGCTATCTCTTCCCGCGCCAATGAGATCGCTGGAAAGCCGTTTACAGGTTTGGCTTGGCGCCAGCCTGTTTGTCCTGATTGGCGCAGTCTGGTGGACAGGTCACGAGGCGCTGCATCGCACGGCGGATGCCTTTGTGCTCTCGCGCCTGGAGCACGATGCCGAGGCCCTGATCGGGGCACTGAACCGGCGTGCGGATGGGCGCCTAGAGGTGGGGCATCAGCGCTTGACCCCGGTCTATCACCAGCCCTTTTCGGGGCATTATTTCGTCATCGAAACCGGCGATGGACAACGTATCCGCTCGCGTTCGCTCTGGGATCAGGATCTGGCTGACCGTCCCCTTGCGCCGGGTGCCTCTGAGCACTGGCGCGCGCTCGGTCCGGAGCAACAGCGGCTGCTGGTCTGGGAAGGCGGCTATCACCTGGATGGCCTGGACTTCGCGCTCGCCGTCGCCGAGGACGTCACCGTACTGGACCAGGCGTTGGTGTCCATCGAGCAGCTGTTCGCCGGGCTGGCGCTCGGTGGGTTGATCCTGATGCTGCTGGTGCAACGGCTTGTGGTGCGGCGGGCTTTTGCCGCCCTCAACCCCGTCTATCGGGACATCGAGCGCCTGGAGTCCGGCCAGACGCTCGCTCTGACCGAACAGGTGCCGCGCGAGATCCTGCCCTTGGTGCGCAAGCTCAACCGCCTGCTGTTGTACTTCGCGCAGCGCCTGGAACGCTCGCGCACCGTCGCCGGCAACCTAGCTCATGGCATCAAGGGACCACTGAGCCTCCTGCGTCAGCAATTGCAGGATCCCGAGCTGAACATCGCGCTAGCACCGCGCCAGGCTCTGATCGAACAGGTCGAGCGGCTGCGCCAGCTTGCTGAGCGCCAGCTCAAACGTGCGCGTCTGGCCGGTGCCGGCGGTGCGGCAGTGCGTTTTGACCCGGATGCCGAGCTGCCGACGCTGGCGCGGCTTCTTGGGCGTATTCATGCCCCAAAGAGCCTCGACATTCAACTCAATCTGCGCACCTCGGGGCTGCTCAGCGTCGATCGCGAGGACATGCTGGAACTGCTTGGTAACCTGCTCGACAACGCCTGCAAATGGGCCAGGGGCCAGGTGCGATGCAGCGTGACAGCGCAGGGAGATGAGGTCGTCCTCTGTGTTGAAGACGATGGTCCCGGTTGTTCTGAACACGAAATCTCTGCCATCACCGAGCGCGGCGTGCGACTTGACGAGCAGGTCAGCGGTCACGGACTCGGACTGGCGATCGCCCGGGAGATCGTCGAGAGCTATCAGGGGCGGATCCGCTTTCGTCCCTCCTCGACGCTCGGTGGTCTGTGCGCCGAGATCAGGCTGCCGGTAAGCGATGGGCGATAGTCCCGCAAGGCCGTCATGACGATCTATCTGACCGGCTTTATTGCGCTTTGCGCGATGTCATGTAGGTCCGCTTTTCAGCTTGTTTTCAGCTTCGACCGTTAAGCTCTTGCCATTCAGTGTCCGTTGCGAGTGTTCGCGAGCCCATGCGCTGGTTGGCCAGTAACGCGTCATTCCCTGCGACCGAGCGAGAAGCCCCATGTCCAAGCAACCTGCCTGCGTGCAGGCGTCGACTGTTCGGCGCTTCAGGAGCCTGAGTGCGAGCTTTGGCGCAGCCTGTTTGCTGCTGCTGATGTGGATTCTGACGGCACCCATGACGGCCGATGCTGCCCCGTCTGCCAACGCCGTAGAGCCTACTGATATCGCTGGTGCCGCTGATACGGCTCGTGCCGCTCGTGCCAATGCGGCGTCACCGGCGACCCTCGCTGAGGCCGTCGCTGCCGCATTGGAGCAAGCTGGGCAGCTGATCCGCACGGATGCGCTGCGCGGTGAGGCCGACGCGGTGCGTCGCCAGGCCGGTGCCTGGACCGCCGATGATCCGGCGCTGCGTCTCAAGGGGGTGTCCGATCGCTTGACTGGCGACGACGGTGCCTACGAACTCGAGGCCTTGCTCGACCTACCGCTCTGGCTTCCTGGCCAGCGCCGTGCGCGCCTGGAGCTGGCGAGTTCGCTTGGCCTGCGGGCCGAGGCGCTAGCGAGGCTGTTGCGTTGGGAGGTTGCTGGCACGGTGCGTGATGCGGTGTGGGCAGCCAAGCTTGCCGAGGTCCAGCTGCAGCAAGCAAACGCCGCGTATGAAGCCGCGCGAGGACTCGAGTCAGTGGTGGCCAAACGCTACAACGCCGGCGAGTTGGCGCGACTTGATCTGCTGACGGCACAGCAGGAGACACTCGCTCGCCAGGCCGAACTGACCGCCGCGCGCGCAGACTGGGAGCAGGCGAAAGCGGCCTATGTGCAGCTCACCGGCCGGCTGCGGTTGCCGGAGCCACCGAACTTGCCCAGCGCGCCGCCGATCACTGCTGGCCAGGGGGCTGGCGTCATGAATAGCAACGGAATAGGGAGCAATGGAATAGGCGGGCTGCCTGCCGATCATCCGCTCCTCGCCGAGGCCGATGCCGCACTGGCGCGAGCACGCGCCGAGCGTGAGCAGGTCGTCAGCGATCGCCGTGGTAATCCGATCTTGAGTTTCGGCGGCAAGCGGACACGCGACGCGCGTGCCTTTCCTACCGACGATGCATTGCAGCTCGAGCTGTCGATCCCGTTCGGTCTCGCCAGCCAATCCGCACCTGAGATCGCCGCCAGCGAGCGGCAGGTGACCGAACGCCTAGCCGAGCTGCACCGGATGCGCCGCGAGGCCGAGCGCGAGCTGGTGGCGGCAGTGCTCGGTCGGCGCGGCGCCGCAGATGCCTTGCAGGTCGCCGAACGGCGCGCGAGCGTGGCCGCCGATGCGCTGGCGGTCGCCGAGCGCGCCTTCGATCTTGGCGAGACCGATCTTGCTGAGCGGCTGCGTGCCGAGCGCCGCGCTCGCGCAGCCAATCTCGATCTCGCGCTGCGTCGTGCCGAACAAGGCCAGGCACTGGCGCGGGTCAATCAAGCCCTAGGGATGATCCCGCAATGATCTGCTCCAACCGCAACGGTCGCTTACGCCGGCCGGACGCTGCCAGGCAAATGCTTACCGAATCAGTGTCTTTCGTGCAGACCGGGACGCCCTGCTCGATGAGTAGGCATCAGCGGTGCCCGACGCTGACGCAGACCACAGCCCCGCGCCTAGGCACGGCTCACCGTTGGCCAGGATTGCCTATCAAACGGCGCATGGCTCGATGGCCGATTCAGATCCAGTGCATAGTGCGCGCGCTTGGCTCGCGGCTCGTCCCTAGGCTCGGCCCCGCACTGGGAGCGACCCTGCTGATCTTGGGTGCGGCGAGCACCACGAGTGCAGCCGCCGCCGATTTGATCCCTCTCACGCAGGTCGAGCAGGACCGGTTCGGCATCGAGCTGGCCGCGCCAAAACCGGCCGACACCACCCTCACGCGCCGCTATCCGGCGCGCGTCGCGGTGCCGAATCCGCAGCTGCGGGTGGTGGCCGCACGCAAGGCCGGCGTGGTCGAGACCTTGCTGGTCGCCGAGGGCGAGCGGGTGAGCGCGGGGCAGATCATGGCCCGGCTGCAGAGCCCGGATCTGGTCTCGGCGCAGAGCGATTATCTCGAGTCCCTGACCCGCCTGGCGCTGGCCGAGAGCGAGGTCGCGCGCGATCGCAGGCTGCAGAGGGAAGGCGTGATCGCCGAGCGCCGACTGCTCGAAAGCCAGGCGCGCCGCGACGAGCTTGCGACCATGGTCGAGCAGCGCCGCCAGGTGTTGGCGCTGGCCGGGATGTCCGAGACGGATATGGATGCGCTGGCAAGCAGCCGCACCCTGACCACCAGTCTACCGGTGCGCGCGCCGATCGCCGGTGTGGTGCTGGAGCAGATGGTGAGCACCGGCGAGTCCTTGACGGCGGCCACGCCGCTGTATCGGATCGCCGACCTCAAGCCCTTGTGGGTCGAGGTGCATGTGCCAGTCGATCGAGTCGCGGGCCTCGCGCCCGGCGACCGTGCGCTGCTGCCGATGCTTGGCATCGAGGGGCGCATCATCACCGTCGGTCGTCTGGTCCACGCCCAAGACCAGGGCGTACTGGTGCGCGCCGAGGTGGCCGATGGTGCCGAGCAGTTGCGCCCGGGCCAGTTCATCGAGGTGCAGCTGGCCGCGACCAGCGATGAAGGGGGACGCTGGCGGGTGCCGGCGGCAGCGATCGTGCGCCATGCCGGTGAGGCCATCCTGTTCGTCGCACGCGAGGGCGGTTTCGAGCCCATCTCGTTGCGGCTGATCGCCGAGGAGGAGGGCGAGACCGTGGTCACCGGACCGCTCGCGGCAGCGGATCGGGTCGTGGTCAAGGGCGTGGTCGAACTCAAGGCGGCCTGGCTCGGAGCCGAAGGCTGATGTTTGCTCGCCTGATCGGTTTCGCGCTCACCCAGCGGCTGCTGATGCTGTTGGTCGTCCTGGCCCTGGTCGGCACCGGCTGGCGCGCCTTCCAGCAGACCCCCATCGATGCCTTTCCAGATGTCTCGGTGCCCCAGGTCCAGGTGGTGATGAAGGCGCCGGGGATGACGCCGACGGAGATAGAGACCCGCATCACCAGCCTGATCGAGATCGAGATGCTCGGCATCCCGAATCAGGCCATGCTGCGCTCGATCGCCAAATACGGGCTCACCAGCATCACCGTCGACTTCGAGGAAGGCACCGACATCTACTGGGCGCGCCAACAGGTCGCCGAGCGGCTGGCGGCGATTCGTGGCGATCTGCCGGACGGTCTCGAGGGCGGTCTCGCACCGCTGACCACACCGCTCGGCGAGATGTTCATGTTCAGCATCGAGGGTGACGCGCTGACGCTCGCCGAGAAGCGCGATCTGCTCGACTGGACCATCCGCCCGGCCTTGCGCTCGGTGACCGGTGTCGCCGATGTCAATTCCCTGGGCGGCTTCGTGACCACCTTCGAGGTCGAACCCGACAACGCCCGCATGAGCGCCTACGGCATCAGTCTCGGACAGCTCCGCGCGGCGATCGAGGCCAACAATCGCAACGACGGCGCCGGGCGCCTCGATGACGGCGAGGAGGTCCTGCTGGTGCGCAGCGAGGGCGCGATCCAGACCCTGGATGACCTGGCCGCAATCGTGGTCGGCGGCGATGCCGGCCAGCCGGTGCGCGTCGCCGATGTCGCCAAGGTGCGGCGTGCGGCGCTGACCCGCTACGGCGCGGTGACCCGTAATGGCGAAGGCGAAACCGTCGAGGGGTTGGTGCTCGGCCTGCGCGGTGCCAATGCGCGCACGCTGGTCGCGAGCGTCCAGACCAAGCTCGACGAGCTTGAGGCCGGGCTGCCCGAGGGCATCCGCATCGAGGTCTTCTATGATCGCGGCGTGCTGGTGGACCGCGCGGTCTCGACGGTGAGCATGGCCTTGCTTCAGGCTGTGGTGCTAGTTGTGCTGCTATTGGTGCTCTTTCTCGGCGACCTGCGCGCGGCGCTGACGGTGGCCTTGATCCTACCGCTGGCGGCGCTGGCGACCTTCGTGCTGATGCGGGTTTTCGGGCTGTCGGCCAACCTGATGTCACTCGGCGGCCTGGCGATCGCGATCGGCATGCTGGTCGACTCGGCCGTGGTCGTGGTCGAGAACGTGGTCACGCAGCTCGCGCGTCATGGCACCAAGGGGAATGGCGGCGGGAACGGCGGCGGTCATGGCGTGGGTGACGGGCCGAAGGCTGAGGCTGGTGCTGACACCAGTGCCGAAGCAGGCGCTGAAGAAGGGGCTGAAGGGGTCGCTGCAGTCAGCGCCGGCGTGCGCCGGCTGCCGCGACTGCATCTGATCTATCGGGCGACGCGCGAGGTGGCCGTCCCGGTCGCGTCCGGCACCCTGATCATCGTCATCGTGTTCCTGCCATTGCTCACATTGCAGGGCCTGGAGGGCAAGCTCTTCGTGCCGGTGGCGCTGACCATCGTCTTCGCGCTGGCGAGTGCGCTACTGCTGTCGCTGACGGTGATCCCGGTGCTGGCCTCCTATCTGCTCGGCAAGGGTGGCGCTCAGGAACCCTGGGTCGTGCGCCAGTTGCTCAAGGTCTATGGCCCCTCGCTGACGTGGGCGCTGAAGCGCGAATGGCTGATCGTCGGACTCGCAGCGGCGCTGCTGGTCGGCGCCGGCGCGCTCTATCTGCGCGTCGGTAAGACCTTCATGCCGACCATGGACGAAGGCGATCTGATCGTGCAGCTGGAGAAGCTGCCATCGATCAATCTGGAGCAATCCCTCGACATCGACCTGCGCGTGCAGCAGGCGATCATGGAGGCGGTACCCGAGGTGCGTGGCATCGTGGCGCGTACCGGCTCCGATGAGCTAGGGCTGGACCCGATGGGGCTGAATGAGACCGACAGCTTCCTGGTGCTGGCACCGCGCGAGGAGTGGCGCTTCGACACCAAGGATGCGCTGATCGATGCCATCCGCCGCGTGATCGAGGGCTTCCCGGGGCTGAACTATGCCTTTACTCAGCCGATCGAGATGCGAGTCTCGGAGATGCTCACCGGCGTGCGCGGCGATCTGGCGGTCAAGGTCTTCGGTGGCGATCAGGACGAGCTGAATCGGATCACCGAGGAGATCGTCGCGGTCATCGAGCAGCTCGACGGCGCCGAGGATGTCTACACGCCCAAGAACGAAGGCGCGCAATACCTGAATCTGGTCGTCGATCGGCTTGAGGCCGGCCGCCTCGGCGTCGATGCCGAGGCGCTGGCGGCGATGCTGCGCGCCCAGATCGAGGGGCTCGAGATCGGCACCATCTATCGCGCGGGCAAGCGCCGGCCGTTGGTGATCCGTGGCTCCGAGGCGCTGCGCACCTCGCCGGCGCGCTTTCGCGGGCTGCAATTGGCGCTGCCCGACGGGCGCTCGGTGCCGGTTGACAACCTGGTGCGCATCGAGCGCGTGACCGGCCCGGTGGTGCTCTCGCGTGAGCTTGGTAACCGCATGGCGACGGCGATCGCCAATGTCGGCGGCGGCCGGGATCTGGTCGGCTTCGTCGAGGAGGCACGCGCGGCCGTTGCCGAGCAGGTCGAGCTGCCGGTGGGCTATTGGATCGAGTGGGGCGGCGAGTTCGAGAACCAGCAGCGCGCTGCGACACGGCTGGCGCTGGTGGTGCCGATTGCGCTGGTGCTGATCTTCCTGGTGCTGTTCTCGACCTTCGGCTCGCTGCGCCAGTCGCTGCTGGTGCTCTCCAATATCCCGTTCGCGCTGATCGGCGGCGTGGTGGCGCTGGCGGTGACCGGCGAATACCTGTCGGTGCCGGCCTCGGTCGGCTTCATCGCGCTGCTCGGTATCGCCGTGCTCAACGGCGTGATGCTGGTGACCTGGTTCAACCAGCTGCGCGCGCTTGGGCGGCCGATGCAGGAGGTGGTGGTCGAGGGCGCCAAGCGCCGCTTGCGCCCGGTGCTGATGACCGCGACCACGGCGGCGTTCGGGTTGGCGCCGTTGCTGTTCGCGACCGGCCCAGGCTCCGAGATCCAACGCCCGTTGGCGATCGTCGTCATCGGCGGACTCGTCTCGTCGACGCTACTGACGCTGGTGCTGCTGCCGATTCTGTATCGGCGCTTTGGTTGATCAGCTTCGGTTGATCACAGGCCTGACTGGAGACCGCTGATGGCCAATTGTCTGCTGCATCTGATCTGCTCGCCGAAGGTCGAGGACAGCCTCGCCGAATGGCTGCTCGAGCGCGCCGAGGTTCCCGGCTTTACCAGCCTGCCGATCGCCGGTCATGGCTCCTCCGAGCAGTCGATGAGCCTGGCCGAGCAGGTGGCTGGACGCAGCCGACGGGTGATGTTTCTGCTCGAGCTGCCGGAGCCGACGGCGCGCGCACTGCTCGAGGCCGTGCGCGCCGACTTCAGCGGCAGCGGGCTGCACTACTGGCTGCTGCCGATGCTCGCGGCTGGACACGTTGATTGATCAGCTAAGCGGCGCGCGATGCCGTGCCGTTTCAACGTCCCTACTGAAACCCCCATCCATTGGAGACGACCTGATGTCCGACAATTGCACTCGCTGGTATCGACTCGCACTGCTGATCGCGCTCAGCAGCGGCCTTGGTTCGGCCTGGGCTAGCCAGCCGCTCGGCGATCGCGCCGATGCCGATAGGCTCACCATTGAGCGTGTCACATCGAGTCGCTACGAGTTCAGCCGTGTCCGGGTGGAGTCCGGTGCCGAGTCGATCCGCGTCAGCGGCGAGGTCGCGCGCGTGATCCTTCAGCGCGGTCTGATTCCGGGCAAGGTACGCATTTCGTTGTTCGGGGCCAATGGCGAGTTGCTCGAGCAGACTGAGGTCAAGCCGATGCGTCGCAATCGGCAAGATCGCTCCGCGCATTTTTATGCGCGCTTGGCGATGCCGGCGACAGCGGGCAACACGCTGGTGATTGAGCATGGCGGCAGCTGAATGGTCGGTCAGCGATCGGCCAAGAGTTCGGGGTCGAGCGGCGTGAATTAAACATTGAACCAATCATTCCACCAATCAATGGGGGTTCAGACGATTGTGAACATCTATCTCACCGGCTTCATTGCGCTGCTCGTCCTGGCCTGGGCGGGCGCACTCGTTGTCAGTGGTCCGGGGACCCACTCCCTGCCCTGGGCCATTCACAGCCAAGCGTTCTACCTCAGCGGCCTGCTCGCGATCGGGCTGATGTCGTTGGCGATGGTATTGGCGACACGTCCGACTTGGCTGGAGCGCCCACTCGGCGGCATGGATCGCGTCTACCCTGTCAGTTGGAATCCCGTTGGCGTGGACATCGCGCCGGACAGTTCGCCTTCGTGAGTTTTGATCGCTGGGAAGGGCATCATCCCTTCACCATCGCCAGCGCCGATCACGGGGACCGCCACGTGACCTTTCTGATCAAGGCGCTGGGCGATTTTACCCGCGCGCTGCCACAGCGAATTGCCGTCGGGCAGAGGGTAAGGGTCGAGGGGCCTTACGGCTTCTTTGAACTCCCCCGCCGGGATCCCCAGGCGCAGCAGATCTGGGTGGCCGGCGGCATCGGTATCACGCATCACCGAGGCCCCGGTTGCCAGCCGCAGCAGTCGGGCTGTGCCTGCGATGAGGTCGATTCGTGTGGTTCGATGGGCATACTCAGTCTTTCCAAGGCCCGAAACCTGGGATGTCGATCTGGCTCTCATCGAAGACGCCCGTGTCGGCACCAATGTGGCAGCGATTGCACTGACTAAAGCTGCCGACCTCGGGATTGTCCGTGATCAGGCGTGCGGGAATCCCGTCATGCTTGCGCACGAAATAGGGCGTCTCGGTGATTCGCGGCAGACTGGACTCGGATTGGCCCTCACCGGGCACGGCGAAGGCGCGCTCGCGGATACGCGCTGATCCGTCAGCCGCGTTGGACATCAGATAGGCTCGCAATTCGGCAACCAGCGCCTCTGGCAGCCAGGCATCATCGCCATAGTGATCGGCGAGCGCCTCGGGCGCCAGAATGCGGCTCCAGGACTCTGCCGGCAGGACTCCGGGCGGATAGGCCAGATGACAGGAACCGCATTCTTCGATATAGGCCGGATGGCTGGCTGGCGCGATGTTCGGAATCACCTGCAGCCAACTCCGCCAATCCCGGCCCTCACCGCCTGCGGCCACCACGGCGGTTCCGGCCGTCACGAGCAGCAGAGCCGTCAGCGCAAGCAGGGAGATGTAAAGGCGTTTCGGCATGGTGTCGGCTCTCCAATTCGAGTGTGTCGCACGCGGTGTTCATTCCTGCTCTTGGCGCTTGTCGCCGCTGATCATGCCGCCGATCAGATTCTCGCGATGCAGCAGACTGGAGGCGAGCACCCCAACCACATGGATCAGGATCAGAGCGAGCGTGAGGTTGGCGAACACCTCATGGGTCTCTTCCAGGACATCGCCCCAGGCTGAGGGCACACCGCGCATTACCCCGGCCAGTGGACCGGCGAATTCCTCCGCGCCATAGAGCGCCAGACCGCTGATTCCGGTGGCGGCGAGACCGATCAGGAGCAGCACGATCATGGCCCCGCCCGCCGGGTTGTGACCCAGGTAACGCGGCGCCCGCAAGCGCATCACATCACGCAGATACGCCAGCACCTCGCCTGGACTGCGCACAAAGTCACTGAAGCGCGCATGGCGCGTGCCGATCAGGCCCCACACTAGGCGCACACTGATGAGCGTGAGCACCAGATAACCGGCCCAGACATGGACGCCGAGTAGGTCGTCCTCGACGATGAAGGCGGTGGCGAAGCCGGCCACCAGTGACCAATGAAAGATCCTTACCAGCGGATCCCAAACGCGAACCTGCTTCGGGTTTTCGACTCCGGGGCTATGAGCAAGGGTGGCGGTGTCATTCGGGTCGTCGTTCGACATGGCTTGGTTCTCCGGTAACAGCTTGATGATCAGTTCGTTGGTTCAGGCGTGTCGACGCCTTGGATAGGGAGATTAACCAAGCGCGCCTGAGCGAAGGCTGACAAGGGCTGTCAGTCTTTTGTCAGGTTGTCCTCGGTACGCTGTCGCCACAGCCTGCAAGGACCATCGGAAACCCCGACCGGAGCCGGGCTGACAGCCAACCATGACTGCCAACCAACGGAGAACCAACCAATGAAACGACACCTGAATCAACATCTGGCCACAGCCCTGCTCAGTGCCTGCACCCTGATCCTGCCAGCCACGCCCTGGGCGGCCGATCCAGCCGCTGGAGCAGCGGGCTGGATCAAGGAGTATCCACAGACCGATGGTTCCAAGCCGCGTAGTTGCGTGACCTGTCATGGCCGCGATCTGACCCAGCCGGGACGGCATGCCAACACCGGCAAGGTCATCGAACCTCTCGCCACTTCGGTCAATCCGCAGCGCCTCACGGATTCAGCCAAGATCGAGAAATGGTTGGGGCGCAACTGCCGCTGGACCCTGGGCCGCGAGTGCACCGCCGGCGAAAAGGCCGACTTCATCGCCTACATCAAGACTCAATGAGCTGGAGGATCGACACATGAGCCCGTATCCAATCAAATCTGTCCTAACGCTCCTGATCACCGGCACGCTGGCCATGGGCACGGTCCACCTGGCGTTCGCCGACGATGACGACGACGACGACAAGCACAAAGGCAACAAAAGCGGCTGGTTCGAGTCGCGTCAGGCGCCGGTCGACAATGCCACCTACAGTGAGGAGTGCGGTGCCTGCCACATGGCTTACCAGCCCGGTCTGCTCCCGCCGCAGGCCTGGGCTCAGATCATGGAGCCGGACGCGCTGATCAATCATTACGGTGACGATGCCAGCCTGTCTGAAGAACTGCGCGCCGAGATCAGCGCCTTTTTGGGGGCCAACACCACTGATGTGGCGCTGCAGATGGTTCTGAGCGGCGTCAGTCACGCGGGTGCGGCTACTGGTGATCTGCCCCGCATCACCGAAAGCGCCGATTTCAAGGATGAGCACGACGAGATACCGGCCCGCCTGGTGGCTGACAATCCCGAGGTCAGGAGTTTCAGTCAGTGTAGCGCTTGCCATCAAAAAGCCGCCGAAGGTAATTATGATGAACGCTGGATTGACATTCCGGGCCATGGTCCCTGGGAGGATTGAACACATAATTCGCCGCTTTAATGAAGAGCAGCCACCGCAGCTTTATCGCGGTGGAGCCTGATGATTGGAGTGTCCATCCATGCGCCATGCCATCCTCATTGGCCTCCTGAGCCTGTTCCCCCTGCAGGCTGGCGCCGATGATCATGTGGATGCCGGCGGGTCCGCTAGGCATGAGTCGCCACGGGATCACGAGCGCGCGCACGATCATGATCGCGCGCGTGCGGCCCGTCTGCGTGGTGATATCCAGCCGATCGCCGAGATACTGCGTCACATTGGCTTACAGGCGCCGGGGGAAGTGATCAGCATCGAACTCGAACGCGAGAAGCATGACGGCCAGCGGGTCTGGGTCTACGAACTCAAGATACTGACCCCAGACGGGCGTCGGTTGGAAGTCGAGGTCGACGCCCGTGATGGACGAATCCTGGAACTGGAGGACGAGGACTGATGCGCCTGCTCTTGGTGGAAGACGATGATCAGGTTGCCGAGACGGTGACGGCTGGTCTGACAGCCGCCGGCTTTCTGGTCGAGCGCGCGCGCGACGGGCGCGATGCCTGGTTCATGGGCGACACCGAACCCTATGCCGCCGCTATCCTCGATCTCGGGCTGCCGGGACTCGATGGACTCTCGGTGCTGCGCCAGTGGCGCGCCGCCGGTCAGCGGCTGCCGGTGCTGATCCTGAGCGCGCGCGGTGACTGGACCGAGCGCGTCGAGGGCATCGAGGCTGGCGCCGATGACTATCTGCCCAAACCCTTTCGGCTCGAAGAACTGCTTGCGCGCGTGCAGGCCCTGATCCGCCGCGCCGCCGGACAACCGGCGCCCGTCCTCGTCCAGGGTCCCTTCCGGCTCGATACCCGGCGCCAGACTTTGAGTCGCGATGGTCTGCCCATCCATCTCTCGCTCCAGGAATACCGTCTGCTCAGCTATCTGATGCAGCAGGCCGGGCGCGTCGTCTCGCAACAGGAGCTGACCGAGCAACTCTATGCGCAGGATTTCGAGCGCGACTCCAATTCGGTGGAGGTGCTGGTCGGGCGGGTTAGGCGCAAGCTCGGCGCCGAGCTGATCCAAACCCGGCGCGGTTTCGGCTATTTGATCGAGTCCGATGACACCTCGAACGCTCCATAACCCCAAAGCTTGGGTCCGCCGTCGCATGAAGCCCCCATCCCTTCGGGCGCGACTCTGGATCGGCGCGCTGATCTCGATATCGGTGGCCCTGCTGATCGCCTGGCTGGGGTTGGCGAATCTGTTCGAGCGTCATGTCGAGCGTCATCTCGGCGCGGAATTGGAGGTGCAGCTCAACCAACTCGCCGCCGCCGTTGAGATCGCACCCGATGGTTCGCTGCGTCTGACCCAGGACCTGCACGACCCGGTATTTACACAACCCTTGAGCGGGCGTTATTGGCAGATCGACCGCCCCGGACAAGCCGGTGTTCTGCGTTCACGTTCGCTCTGGGACGAGGTGCTGACACTGCCAGAGGACGAACTCACCCCAGGCCTGGTGCATGCCCATCGCCTGCCGGGGCCGGATGGACAGTTGCTCCTGGTGCGCGAGCGACGTATCCGGGTCGTGGCGGCGGACACCGCGCCGGTCGAACTGCGGTTGATTCTGGCTCAGGATCGCGCCGAACTGATCGCAGCACGCGCCACCTTCGCTGCCGACATGCGCCCCTATCTGGGGCTGATCGCGCTCCTGCTCGCCTTGGCCACGCTGATCCAGATCCAGACGGGTCTCGCGCCCCTGGAAGCGCTGCGCCGCGAGATCGGCGCCATCCGTGCCGGTCGCGCCTCACGGCTCGCCGCAAAGGCTCCTGATGAGGTCCGTCCGCTGATCGCCGAGGTCAACGCCCTGCTGGAAGCGCGCGAAGGCTCCGTTGAGCGGGCGCGCGCCTGGACCGCCGATCTCGCCCACGGACTCAAGACCCCGCTTAGCGTCCTGGCGACCGATGCCGAGCGGCTGCGTCAGGCTGGTCATCCGGACCTGGCCGAGGACTTGGATCAACTCGCCCTGACGATCCGTCGGCGCGTCGAGCGCGAGCTGATCCGCGCCCGTGTGCGTTCCGGTCATCCGCCGCATGCCGCGCGCGCTGAGGTCGTCGAGCATCTTGCACGCCTGCTCCGCACCTTGGAGCGCACGCCTGATGGTGAGCGGATCGACTGGCGGATCGCGGCCCTGGAGCGGGTTGCCGTGGCGCTGATGGCGGACGATCTGCTCGAACTGCTCGGCAATCTGCTGGAGAACGCCGCGAAATGGGCCGCCGAACAGGTCGATATCCAGGTATCGACCTCAGCGGATGGACAGATCGAGATTCGGATTGCTGACGACGGCCCTGGCGTTGCGCCCGCACACTGGCCGCGACTCGGCGAGCGCGGCCTGCGACTCGACGAGCGTCAGGCAGGGACCGGGTTGGGGCTGGCCATCGTGCGCGATGTGGTCGAGGCCTATGGCGGCACGCTCGGCTTTGGTCGCGCCGAGGCGGGCGGTCTGCTGGTGTGGGTCAGACTGCCCGAAGCCTGTTGAGACGAATGAGCCGCGCACCGGACTCGAGAGGTCGAATTGCCTCCGGCTCAGCAGGTCTCCACCGCAAAGCCGACCACCGTGCGCTGCTCCCGGCTGAATTCGATGCCGACCAGGTGAATGGGCTGACCGATGCGACGATACCAAACGCCTCTTCGAACGCGTGCGCGTGAAGCGCTTCCTTCGTGAACATCGAGGCCCCGGCGCTGACGATTAACCGACGCTGTCGGCGTTCTAGCGAACCCAGTCACGCGCCTGATCCGGCCCCGGCACGCCGCCGGAGTGCACGACGACGCCATCGACGACCACGCCGGGGGTCGACATCACGCCGTAGCCCATGATCGCGGCGATATCGGTGACTTTTTCAAGTTCGATTTCGACACCCACCTCGGCAGCGGCCTGGTTGATGACCTTGGCGGTGATCTCGCAGTTGCGGCAGCCGGAGCCCAGGACTTTGATCTGTTTCATGATGGATTGACCTCGTCGTTGGATTGACAGCAGCCCCCGCAGCCGTCGGTCTGCACCGGCGGGCAGGGCGTTTCGCCGTAGGAACAATAGACGCAGCAGTCACCGGGCTTGGGTTTCAGCAGGCGTCGGTGGGCATCTGCTCCGTGCGACTGAAATCGCAATCGGGGCAGTGAATCGTGGAGTCGAGCTTGACGTTCATCTCTTGGGTGCCTCAGGTGATCACATTGAAGGTCCAGCCGACCAGCACGAAGGACACCCCGAGCACGCCGGCGAACAGCGCTAGCGCCTGCCAGCGGATGACCTTGCGCAGGATCAGCATCTCCGGCACCGAGAGCGCCGCGATACTCATCATCAACGCCAGCACGGTGCCGACCGCGACGCCCTTGCCGAGCATCGCCTCGGCGACCGGGATAACGCCGGTGGCATTGGAATACAACGGGATGCCGACCAGCACCGCGCCCGGCACGGCCAGCCATTGACCGTCGCCGAGGTTGTCGATCACCCATTGCTCCGGCACGAAGCCATGGAAGAGCGCGCCGACGCCGATACCGATGAACACCCACTTCCAAATCCGGCGCAGGATCTCACGCACCTCGGCGACCGCGAACCGATGCCGACCCCGCAGGCTGGTATCCGGGCGCAGTGCGGCGGTCTCGCCCATCTGGATCTTCCAGACGTAGTCCTCGACCCAGCGCTCGGGCTTGAAGTGCTGCATGATGATGCCACCGAACCAGGCGACGACCAGCCCGGCGGCGATGTAGAGCAGCGCCAGCTTCCAGCCGAGGATGCCGATCAGCAGCACCGCAGCGACCTCGTTGATCATCGGCGAGGCGATCAGGAACGAGAAGGTCACCCCGAGCGGGATGCCGGCCTCGACGAAGCCGATGAACAGCGGCACCGAGGAGCAGGAGCAGAACGGCGTCATCGCGCCCAGACCCACGGCCAGACCGCGCGCCTGCCAGTCGGGGCGACCGCGCACGAACTCGCGCACCCGCTCCGGCGAGACCAGCGCGCGCAGCAGGCCCATGATGTAGATGATGATGACCAAGAGCGCGAAGATCTTGGCCACGTCCATGACGAAGAAGTGCAGCGCCGCACCGGCGGCGGAATCGGGGCTCAGGCCGAAGAGCGAATAGGCGATTAGGTCGCCCAGCGAGGCGAAGGGATCGAGCATGAGGGCTCCAGAATGGGTGGTCGCGGCCAGACTTGCGCCTTGGCGATAGCCGCATCTGGGTACAAGGATAACACATGCGTTTTTTCATATATTTGATTTGCCGCAGACGGCGACCGAGCCCGGACCGGCATGGACCGACCATTGTTCGAGGTCTGTGCACCGCTGGTGGGCGCGTCCGCAGACGCCCTGGGCTGGCGGCGATTTCTTCACGGTCCTAGCGCTAGGTGGGCATGATCTCCAGCGCCGAAGCCGGAAGTTGCCCAGCAACGGCGGACTCGAGGCATACCTGAGCCACCATGCCGATGGCAAAGCCCGCTTGCGCTGGAAGGCGTGCCTCGAACACGCGCTGACCGGTCTCCGGGTCGAGGGCTGGCCAAGCGCGCGTCAGCCTGAGTTCGATGGGGCTGCCCGAGACGCCGTCGAAGCGGGCCTGCAGCCTTTGGCCGATGGCTAGGCCGTGTGCTCGCGACCCGTCGACGGAGAAGCGCAGCACCAGGCTGTTCGGATCGAAGAGTTCGAATAACAGCGTCTGCGCCGCGACCTCGCGTCCTTCGACGCGCACATGCGCGCGCGCGATGGAACCGTCCCAAGGCGCCTGGATGCTGTGCTCGGCGGTGTCGGCTTGGGTCGGCACGATGCGCAGCAGGACCTGTCCGAAGCTGACCGCGTCGCCCTCACGCGCCGAGCAGCCCTGAACCCGACCCGAAATGGGCGCATAGAGTTCGGCTAGCCGCGTCGGCTCGACGACGCCGCTTGCGTCGGCAAGGGCGGGTTGCGGCGGCGCGGCGGGAAGGGCGGCTGCTTGGGGAGCGCGCGGCAGCCAGAGCGAGAGCAGGGCGGCGGCGAGCACGAAGCCGGTCGACCACCAGAGGCAGCCCTCGAGCCCCTGGGTCTGGTAGATCAGGCCCGAGAGGACGGTGCCGGCGAGCCGACCACCGGCATTGGCCATGTAATAGAAGCCAACGTTGAGCGCGACCTTGTCGGCATCGGCATAGGCCAGGATCAGGTAGGAGTGGACGGCGGAGTTGATGGCGAAGACGACGCCAAACAGCATCAGTCCGCCGATCAACACAGCGCCCTGAATCTCGGCCGGCGAGGCCGCCGCGAGCCAGCCAAAGTCCGCGCCGGTGACATCGCTCAGCGTCGTCACCAATTCCGGCGTGAGCCCTGGCCCCTGCGTCATGCCTAGCGCGATGCTGGCCGGGATCAGCGCCAGCACCAGCGCGCCGAGCAGCGCCGTGCGCCCGCCGGGGCCCTGCCCCTGCTTGTTCGGGCGGATCAGTGCCGGGGCGCCCGCCTGGACGACGCCGTAGCCGATGACCCAGAGCGCGAGGAAGGCGCCGACTGCGGTGTAATCCCAGCCGAGCACGTCGTAGAGGAAGACGGGCAGCGCGACCACGAACCAGATATCGCGGGCGCCAAACAGGAAGAAGCGCGCGGACGAGAGCCAGTTGATCGCCGGTGTATTGGAGAACACCTGAGTGAACTTGGCCTTTTCCTTGAGCTTGCCGACGCCGGATGGCAGCAGCGCGATGGTAATGACCATCACCAGGAACAGCGCACCGGCGAGGATGAAGAGTGCGTTGCGGAAGCCGAACGCCTGCAGCAGCGCGGCGCCGACGAAGAACCCCGCGCCCTTGAGCGCATTCTTGGAGCCGGTGAGCACGGCGACGTACTTGAACAGCTTGGACTCGCCGGCCGCCCCTCCACCGGTCAGGGTCTTGACCGTGGCCTTGGCCGACATCTTGTTCAGGTCCTTGGCGATGCCGGAGAGGGCTTGGGCGGCCATCACGTAGACGACGCCGAGCCAGGCATCGGGCACCGTGAGCATCATTAGCGCAAACACCTGTAGGCCCATGCCGATGTGCATGGTGAGGTTCAGGCCGATGCGCGCGCCGAGCCAACCGCCGACCAGGTTGGTGACGATGCCGAAGACCTCGTAGAAGAGGAATAGCATCGCCACCTCGAACGGGGAGTATCCGAGCTGGTGGAAATAAAGCACCACGAGCATCCGGATGGCGCCGTCGGTGATGGTGAAGGCCCAGTAGCCGGCTGTTACCGTCAAATAGTTGCGGGTGTTCTTGTCCATGCGCGTGCTGCCGCTAGAGCGATTCGGCGACCAGCTCAGCGATATCGACCATGCGGTTGACGTAGCCCCACTCGTTGTCGTACCAGGCATAGATCTTCACCTGGGTGTCGTCGATGACCATGGTCGAGAGGGCGTCGATGATCGACGAGCGTGGGTCGTTGAGGTAATCGACCGAGACCAGTGGGCGTTCTTCGTAGCCGAGGATGCCGGCGAGTTCGCCGGCGGCGGCGGCTTTGAGTAGGGCGTTGATCTCCTCGGCGGTGACCTTGCGCGCGGCCTCGAAGACGAAGTCGGTCAGCGAGGCGTTGAGCAGGGGTACGCGCACGGCGTGGCCGTTGAGCTTGCCTTCGAGTTCGGGAAAGATCTTGGTGATGGCCTTGGCGCTGCCGGTGGTGGTCGGGATCAGCGATTCGCTGCAGGCGCGGGCGCGGCGCAGGTCTTTGTGGCCGAGGTCAACAATACGCTGGGTGTTGGTGATGTTGTGGATGGTGGTCATGCTGCCGTGATTGATGCCGACCTGCTCGTGCATGACCTTGACCAACGGCGCCAGGCAGTTGGTGGTGCAGGAGGCGGCGGTGAGGATGCGGTGCTCGGCCGGATTATAGCGGTCGTGATTGACGCCGTAGACGATGTCGAGCGCGCCCTTGGTTGGCGCGGCGACGATGACGGTCTTGACGCCCTGGTCGAGGTAGCCTTGCAGCAGTTCGGGTTGTTTGTGATGTTTGCCGGTGGTTTCGAAGACGATGTCGCAGTCGGACCAGTCGCCTTCGGCGATGGTTTTGTGTTGGCTGTACGCGAGCGTCTGCTCGTCGATGACAAGCTGCTCGCCAGTGCCAGTGCCAGTGCCAGTGCCACCGGTGCTCGCCGTCGTGCCGTTGCAGGCGTGGTTCCAGCGCCCGTGTACCGAGTCGAACTGCAGCAGGTGGGCGGAGCCTGCGGCGTCGCAGGCGATCTCGTTGATGCGGGTGAAGGTCAGGTCCGAGCCAGTGCCTGGACCGGCTGCGCGATCCATGGCGGCCCGCAGTGCGAGCCTACCCATGCGACCAAAGCCGTTGATGCCGATGCGGATGCTCAAGGGGCCCCTCCGAGGGTTGTGGTGTTTGATGCGAGCACGTTGCGCCTGATCGGTGTTGATCCAGGCTAAGGCTAGTTCAACATATATGGATGAACAGATGTTTACGGAACGATGACAGCTGATTGACGTGCATCGCGCGGCGGCACCGAGCGATGAACCGCTGCTAGGACAATACGCTGGGCTTGGGAGCCTGCTGGGCGCAGCGCGGTGCGTCGGGGCGGTTAGGCATGGCGCCCAAGGTATGGACGTCATCGATGAAAGGGGAGGCGCTCCGCAGACCGAGCTTGGTGTCGCGCAGCACCGCTTTGGCCCAGTCGGGCAGAGCCGGATTGATGCGGTAATAGATCCAGGTGCTTGCGCGTCGGTCCGTCACCAATCCCTGCTCGCGCAGTTGCGCCAGATGGCGGGAGAGATGCGGTTGACTCACGCCGATCGCATAGGTGAGTTCGCAGACACAGAGTTCGGAATGCTGGGCCAACAGCATGAGTGTTCGCAGTCTTGTGTCGTGGGCGAGAGCGCCAAACAAGGCGCTAGGAGCGATGGTCATGGGCAAAAGCGTCTTGCATGTCCTGCGGCGAGGTGGGGCAGCCGGATTGTGGATTCGCGCGTTGTTGGACACGGGCTCACGGGTGGATGAACGGCACCCAAACGAGCGAACTGACCGCTAGGGGATGACTTAGGGGATGACCAGGGTAAAACCAGGCAGCACCTGATCGGGATCATCGAGCAGGTGACGGTTGGCCTCGAAGATGCGCTGCCAAGCCTGGGCGTCGCCATAGACGATCGCGCTGATGCGCCCAATCGAATCGCCTGGGCGCACGCGATAGACGGTTCGGCTGCCCTCTGTGCGGGCAAGCAAATACTGACTGTGATGCAGCTCATGCTCGGTTGCGCGGATTTGTTGCCAGAGCTGGGGATTGTTGACACCCTGTCCTTCGCGCATGAGTTGCGCGAGTGTCTCGGCATGCTGCCGCGCTTCGGCCTGAGCCTGCGCCGCGCTGAGGGTGCCGCCTTCCGGGGCCGGTAAGCGCGCGCGCAGCTCGTCGAGCTGGGTTTCGAGCCGCTGTTTTGCGTCCGCGCGGCGCTCATCGGCGGCACGCAGCCGTTCGATCTGGGCCTCACGCTGTGCGAGTTGCTGCTCCAGGTGCTGGATCCGAGCCTCGACACCCCCGAGCCGATCCTTGTGCTCGCGCAGTCGCAGCTCCGCTGCGGTCAGTTGCGCGCTGTGTTTCTGCGCCGCAGTATCGCGTTGTTGTTTGAGCTGCTCGATCTCGTCGCGCAGCGCAGCCTTCTCCCTCTCGATCTGGTCTAAACATTCTGCGGCCGGGGCGCGTTCGTTGGTGACACGGGTCTTGTCCTGGTCGCTCGATGCTGGAGGCGCTTCATCGGCCAATAGGGTCGCGGTACAGAGTAAGAGCGCGCAGGCGCCTGACGTTGGCCAGATGCCGGCGAGGAAAGACCGGCGATGCTGCCCGTTTCGATTCGCCTGGGTGTTTGCAGAGGGTGTGAACATAGCAAATCTCCATCGGTGAGGGTCGCAACGGACGCGCGTTCAACGCTGTGAAGGCTTGTCTAGCAGCCGCTCGGCAGTCCAGCGAGGGCCATCGCCATCTCGCCTTCGTCGTAGCGCAGATCATTGAGCTTGCCTTCCTTGTAGTCCATGTAGGCCTGCATATCGAAGTGGCCATGGCCACAGAGGTTGAACAGGATCGCCTTGGACTCACCCGACTCGCGGCACTTTTCGGCCTCATGGATCGCGGCGCGCACGGCATGATTGGCCTCGGGGGCTGGCAGGATGCCCTCGGCCTTGGCGAAGCGGATGCCGGCGTCGAAGCACTCGAGCTGGTTGTAGGAGCGCGGCTTGAGCAGACCGAGGTCGGCCAGATGGCTGATCTGTGGCGCCATGCCGTGGTAGCGCAGACCGCCGGCATGGAAGCCCGGCGGCACGAAGCCGGAACCAAGCGTGTACATCTTCACCAATGGGGTCAGCTTGGCGGTGTCGCCATAGTCGTAGGCGAAGCGGCCCTTGGTCAGCGTGGGGCAGGCCGAGGGTTCGACAGCGATGAACTCGGTCTTGAGATCATGGCGCAGGGCCTGATGCAGGAACGGAAACGCGATGCCGGCGAAGTTGCTGCCGCCGCCGGTGCAGCCGATCACCAGGTCGGGATAATCGTCGGCCATCTGCATCTGCTCGATTGCTTCCAGCCCGGTCACGGTCTGATGCAGTAGCACATGGTTGAGCACGCTGCCGAGCGCATAACGCGTGTCGTCGCGTTGCACCGCGAGTTCGACCGCCTCGCTGATGGCGATACCGAGGCTGCCGGTGCTGTCGGGATGCTCGGCGAGGATGGCGCGGCCGGATTCGGTGCGGTCGCTCGGGCTGGCGATGCACTCGGCGCCGAGGGTTTCCATGTAGGCGCGCCGATACGGCTTGTGGTTGAAGCTGACCTTGACCATGAAGACCTGGATCTCGAGGTCGAAGAAGGTGCCGGCCAGCGCGAGTGACGAGCCCCATTGGCCGGCGCCGGTCTCGGTGGTGATGCGCTTCACGCCCTCGGCCTTGTTGTAGAAGGCCTGCGGGATTGCGGTGTTTGGCTTATGCGAACCGGCGGGGCTGACGCCCTCGTACTTGTAGTAGATGCGCGCCGGGGTATTCAGCGCCTGCTCCAGGCGCCGGGCGCGGAACAGCGGCGCCGGGCGCCATTGGCGATAGACCTCGCGCACCGGCTGCGGGATCTCGATCTCGCGCTCGGTGCTCATCTCCTGCTCGATCACGGCGCGCGGGAAGATCGGCGCGAGATCGTCGGGCGTGATCGGTTGTTTCGTCCCCGGGTGAAGCACCGGTGCCATCGGCTCGGGCAGGTCGGCGTTGATGTTGTACCAGAACTTCGGCAGGTGCTCTTCGTCGAGCAGGTACTTGACGCTATCGCTCATGATCGTTCTTTCGGTGTCCCCAGGGTGGATGCTGCAGTGTGTTATGCACGAGCCGCCGGTTCGCTAACGCTGCTGCAACCGGGGCTCGGGCCGCTTCGGCGTGGATGATGCACGCCGAGAGCATCGGCAAGTGTGCCAGGTTCTTGGTGCCGGCTGAAGAGCCTTAACTTCAATACAAATACTGCTGAAACCCCACGAAGACTTCTCGAATACTGCCCACAGGCCCCAGCTCCCGCACCGCATCGCCGACGCTGTGGTACTTCAATTCGATCAACTGCGGCAACTTCGCCGTGTCCAGTTCGCACACGCCCTGAGCGACATAGTGATCGAGGACGAACCGCAGGAATTCCTGCTGTCGGTAGTCGTGGCCATGGAAGATGCGCTCCTTGTGGGCATCGACCCGCTCGGCTCGGGTCACCGGCGCCCTGTTGAAGGCGATGTAGGTCAGCACATCGTAGAGATCGCCGTGCTCGGCCTCGATCAGCTTGCCGACATCGGCCAACTGTTGCCTGCCATAGCCCTTCTCCTCCAGCCCCTCCAACAGCTTCTTCCGGGTATCCGGGCGACCCCACAGGCGGCGTAGTTCGTCCTCGTTCTTGAACAGCTCGGGCAGATCGCCGAACAGGCGCTGGATGAACTGGGCTGCGGAGATGGGCTTGCCGTCCGGACCCCAGAAGCTCGTGGCGGTCATGTGCTGGATGGTGCGTTCCTTACCGTCGGCCAGCCGGATCTTCACCTTGCGGCGTTTCTCGCAGAGGCAGGGCCTCTCGCCGCAAATCTGGCAAGGCTCCGGCGGCCCCTTCTCGCACACACAAGGCCGCTCGCCACACACCGTGCAAGGCTGAGGCGGCGGCCTGGTGCAACTGCACGGGCTCTGACCGCATTGATCGCAGGGCTCAGGTGGCAGCGGCTCGCCATCCCACTCCGGATCACTGAAGTGCTCGTAGGCCTTCACGAAATCGTGGATGGTGAAAGAGTCCTTGCCATCGAACAGCCGCGTCCCCCGGCCGATGATCTGCTTGAACTCGATCATGCTGTTCACCGGGCGCATCAGCACGATGTTGCGGACATTCCTGGCGTCCACACCGGTGGAGAGCTTCTGCGAGGTGGTGAGGATGGTCGGGATGGTCTTTTCGTTGTCCTGGAACTGCTTCAGGAAGCGCTCGCCTTCCTTGCCATCGTTCGCCGTGACGCGCTCGCAATAATGGGGATCGGTGCTGGTCTTGAGCTGGTTGATCAGGTCGCGGACCGCCAGGGCATGTTCCTGGGTGGCGCAAAACACCAGCGTCTTCTCGCGCGGGTCGATCTGGTCCATGAACAGCTTCACCCGATAGCGTTCACGTTCCGCGATCTCGATGACGCGGTTGAAGTCATCTTCCCTGTAGCGTCGACCTGACTCGACCTCGCCCTCGATCACCTGGTCATCGGGCGCATAGACATAGTCATCCAGCGTCGTGGCGATCTGCCGGACCTTGAAGGGCGTCAGGAAGCCATCGTTGATGCCTTCCTTCAGGGAGTAGATGTACACCGGATCACCGAAATAGGCGTAGGTATCGGCGTTATGCGTGCGCTTGGGGGTGGCGGTCAGCCCGAGCTGCACGGCGGGCTGGAAGTACTCCAGGATGCCCCGCCAGTTGCTCTCATCGTTGGCGCCGCCCCGGTGGCATTCATCGATGATGATGACATCGAAGAAATCCGCCGGGTAGTCCCCGAAGTTGGGTGCCGGATTGCTCGCTGCATCGCGCCCGGTCATGAACGTCTGGAAGATCGTGAAGAAGACGTTCCCGTTCTTGGGCACCCGGCCCTTCTTGCGGATGATCTCTGGATCGATACGCACCAGGGCGTCCTCGGGAAAGGCGGAAAAATCGTTGAAGGCCTGGTTGGCCAGGATGTTCCGATCCGCCAGGAACAGGATGCGCGGCTGTCGGCCAGGGGTCCCGGAGGCGCGTGCCATCAGACTCCAGCGGGCATGGAAGAGCTTCCAGGCGATCTGGAAGGCGATGGCGGTCTTGCCGGTGCCGGTGGCCAGGGTCAGAAGGATGCGATCTCGACCCGCCGCAACGGCCTCCAGCGCCTGGTTGATGGCGTTGTGCTGGTAATAGCGCGCCTGCCAGAACCCACCCTTGTCCTCGAAGGGGACCGCGCCGAAGCGTTCCCGCCAGGTGTCTTGAACACCACCCTCCACGCCGAAGGTCTCCACCCACAGCGCATCGGGAGAGGGCCAGGCATCCACCGGCCCCTCCGTGCCCGTGCCCATGTCCACACGGTAAATGCCGTCGCCGTTGGTGGCGTAGGCAAATCGGGTCTGCAAACGCTCGGCATACCGCTTGGCCTGGGCCAGCCCCTCGGTCACCGGCAAGCTGCGCTTCTTGGCCTCGATCACCGCAAGCTTCTGGCCGCGATAGATCAGCACATAGTCGGCGATATCCTGCCTGGCCCGTTTGCCGCCGCCCTGTAGCCGGCCAAGAGTGATCACCTCACGCCGCACCCGGCTGGCCTCCACCACGCCCCAGCCTGCCTCCTTCAGGGCCGGGTCGATGAGTTCAGCGCGGGTTTCGGCTTCGTTCATGGCAAATTCCGTTTAGTTCACCAGAAGTTCCTGGTACTGGTCCCATCGGGACGGCGTTCCGTTTTCGCGTCTTTGGCAAGTTCTTCGATCAAAACCACTTGACATGTTCGAATTTCTGCGGATAAGTTCGATATGCATTCTAGCACCATAAGTGTGCTATGCAAATTGAACCTTATCCTTGCTTGCAACCTGAATGTTTCAGTATGCGCACAAGCGAATACACTTTAGCTGCGGAACCTATACGCCACATCAATCACTGGCGATAGGTTAACAATCATGTTAACCTTGAGGCATGAGAGAAATCCTATTTTACCGCACGGAGTCGGGATCATCCCCTGTGGAAGAGTTTCTTGACTCATTGGAGAGTAAGCAAGCCCAAAAAGTTGCGTGGGTTCTACAACTGATTGAAGAATTAGATGTTGTTCCTGCACAATATTTTAAGAAACTTGTGAACACTGATGACCTATGGGAAGTCAGAGCTCAAATAGGAGGGAACATTTTTCGTATCTTAGGGTTTCTTGAAAGTGACCGCTTGATTGTTCTTAATCATGCTTTTCAAAAGAAAACACAAAAGACACCAAAGCAAGACATCAAGCTGGCTGAATCTCGTAAATATGATTATCTTCGCAGGAGCCAATCGAATGAGTGATTTACAAAAGTACATTAGCAATAGAAAAGCAGAGGATCAAGACTTCTTGAACGGCTTTGATGAAGGGTATCAGTCCTTAAAAATCGGCGTATTGTTAAAACAAGCAAGAGAAGCATCTGGATTAACGCAACAAGAAATTGCCGAAAAATTACATACAAAGAAATCAGCAATCTCTCGTATAGAAAACCACGCTGAAGATATCAGGTTGTCAACCTTAGAAAAATTTGCGGCAGTTCTTGGGAGAAAGCTTGAAGTTTCAATCAGGTAAGGCAGCTAACATGCGGCTCAACTCGGACCAACCAAAGCGGTGCGGTTTTCGCTACGCTCAATCCGCACCGCTTTGGTTGGCCGGTTAGCCTTGACGTTCTTGACCACGAAATACAGCAGATGGGCGGCCTTGGCCTCCACGCTGGGGTAGGCGGGCTCACCAAACACGCTCTGATCCAGATTGCCCAGCAGCGAGGCCAGACCGTCGCCCCGGTCCCGGGCGAACAGATCGGTGGCTTCGCCACGCGCCATGAGCTCGGATTTCAGACCGTCCAGCGCGGCCCGCGCCAGTTCCAGAGTGGGCAGACGTCCACCCGGCTGGGCACGTGGCTCCGTCAGCAGGCCCTCGTCGTAGCGTTGCAGCAGCAGAAAGGTCTGGGCGTAGCGGCTGACAATATCCACCAGGCCACGACCGCTGCCCGCGTCCAGCGCCGGGCTTTGCGCGGCCTTGCGCACCAGCGCCAGGGCCGCCTCCAGTTCGCGAGCGTTCTCCTCGAAGCGCTGGCGGTTTAGGGTCCAGCCCTGGGTGAGGTGTTCGCGCAGGATGCGGGTGGCCCAAATCCTGAAGCGGGTTGCCCGTGTGGAACTGACCCGATACCCACTGATATCACAGCATCCAGGCTGTAGTGCTTGCGCTTGCGTTGGACCCCTCGTCCGCCTTCCTGCTGAACTTGTAAGAAATCCTTACAAGTTGCCCCCTCCACCAGCTCGCCATCCTCGTAGACGTTCTTCAGGTGCATGGTGATGTTCTGGGGCTTGACATCGAACAGTTCGGCCATCTGTGCCTGGGTCAGCCAGACGGTCTCGCGGTCGGTATCCAGCCGGACCTCGACGGCCTTGTTGGCGTCTTCGAAAATGATGATAGGGGCTTGGGTTTCAGTGGTCATGCAACTTCTTCCTTGTTGCGGATTGTATTGGATACTTCCTTGCCTGCGGTGAGTTCGCCGGAGAAGGCTTTTTGCAGAAGAGATTGTTTGAGTTCTGCCAAGGCAATCAGCTTCTGTCGCACGACACTCTCCAATCGACGACTTTCGGTTGATAGTTCACTTAGTCGTTTAGCGACGCTCTCCTGTTCAGCCCTAGTCGGCAGATATTTAACTCTGATGGCACCGAGCTTCGCGGGAGAAGTGTGTCGAACCTTTACCCCCGACGCTGTCGATTGCACCGACTCACGAAAAGATCGCGTGTTGAACTGGTGGAAGAAGAATTCGTTATGCCAATGAAATCCATCCCGAACCTTTACAAGGCCAAGTCGCTGATTGTGCAGATAGCGATCAGCTTCAGGCACGATCAGCGAACTTCCCAGCAGTCCTACGGCTTGCTCCGTCATGGCGATCAAAAAATCGCCCTTATCCAAGATGAAACCCTGAGGGATTTCCCCATTGTAGTACTTAGTCTTAGGCCCTTGATCTCTAAATCCACCAGACTCAAAGAATGAACCGGGCGTAAGCACCACATGAGTTCCCTTAGTGCCGAAGTATTTACTCTTGAAGGCGAAGTCATGCTTGAGCGTACAGATGTCGCCGAGTTTGTGCTCTGCCCAATCATTTGGGGTGGCAATAAACACCGAGTTCAGATAACTCTCAAACAACTCCCGGGCATTGGCGAGGTTCTTTTCGGTGTTGGCGACCGCAGTGGCAATTCCCGCGAAGGCTTCATCGAGGATGGCGACGATGCGCTTTTGTTCGGGTAGGGGTGGAAGCGGAATTTCGGTGTTCCTAACCTTAATTTGAGAAATATTAGGCTGCGCGTTACCAGATGCCGAATCTACGAGACTTTTTTGCCCATGCAGCAATGCGTAATACAGATACTCAGGCAAGACTTTCGGACTCGGATAAATCCCGCATACGGCTTGGTTTGTGGCAGCCTCAATTCTGAGGATCCCAACTTGCCCGGCTGTAGCTCCATACATCGCGACGAGCACGGTATCGCGCGGAAAGATTTTTGCGCTGGACTCTGTTAATCCCAATTCGGATATGTAGTTTCTTGCGGCGCAGATTTCCGTGGACCTTACCTCTCCACTTAAGAGCCACGGAATCGTTCCGTTTTCATAATACTGTTTGTTGGACTTGAGCGGTGTACCACCCGCACCTGTTCGGCAGATGTCGCCGATCCTCACGCGTTTCCACCCCTCCCTCATAACATCCCCCGAATCCCTTCCAGGATCTCCTCGCTCTCCCTGTCCAACGTCTCGATCTCGTTGATGATCACCTCAGGATCACGCAGGGGCGCAGCTTCCGCCTTGTTGGGATTCTTCACCGACAGATCCACGCTGTCCGGGTCGATGTCCTTCACCGCCACCGTCCAGGCATTCTCGGAATCCTCGAATCCGGCCTGCCGGGCAACGAAATCCTTGAGGTCGTTGTCATTGAGCGGGTTGGTCTTGCCCAGGCTGCGGCCCGGATCGAGCTGGTAGTACCAGATCCTCCGGGTTGGCGCGCCCTTCTCGAAGAACAGCACCACAGTCTTCACCCCGGCACCCAGGAAGGTGCCACCGGGGCAGTCGAGCACGGTGTGCAGGTTGCAGCTCTGCAGCAACTCCTTGCGCAGCGCCCGCGAGGCATTGTCGCTGTTGGACAGGAAGGTGTTCTTGATGACGATGGCGGCCCGGCCTCCCGCCTTCAGGGACTTGATGAAGTGCTGCAGGAACAGGAACGCCGTCTCGCCGGTCTTGATGGGGAAGTTCTGCTGGACTTCCTTGCGCTCCTTGCCACCGAAGGGCGGATTGGCCAGGATCACGTCGAAGCGGTCCTTCTCCTGGATGTCGCTCAGGTTCTCCGTGAGACTGTTGGTGTGGACCACGTTGGGCGCCTCGATGCCGTGCAGGATCATGTTCATGATCCCGATGACATAGGGCAGGCTCTTCTTCTCCTTGGCGTAGAAGGTGCGGGTCTGGAGGATCTCCAGGTCTTGGGTGGACAGGGGGTTGCCGTCGCGCTGGTCATCGCCCTGGCCGTCCGGGCCGTAGCGGAGATAATCATGCGCCTCGCACAAGAACCCCGCAGAACCGGCGGCGGCGTCGTAGATGCGCTCGCCGATACGGGGCTTGACCACCTGGACCATGGCGCGAATCAGTGGGCGCGGCGTGTAGTACTCACCACCGTTGCGCCCGGCGTTGCCCATGTTGCGGATCTTGGCCTCGTATAGGTGGGAGAGTTCGTGCTTCTCCTTTTGCGACCGGAAGCTCAGCCCGTCGATCAGTTCTAGGGCATCCCGCAGGCTGTAGCCGCTGGCGAACTTGTTGCGGATCTCGCTGAAGATCTCCCCGATCTTGTATTCGATGGTGTCCGGCCCGGTGGCGCGGTCCCGAAAGCCCTGCAGGTAGGGGAACAGCTCGTCGTTGACGAAGGCGATCAGGTCGGCGCCGGTCAGGGCGGTGTCATGGTCGAACTGGCCGTCAGCCGTCTTGGGCGCGGCCCAGGCGGACCAGCGGTAGGGCTCATCGATGATGAACGAGTAGGCGTTACCCACCAGCTCGGCCTCTTGGGCACGCTCATACTCGAGGTCGTCCAGGTACTTGAGGAACAGCATCCATGACGTCTGCTCGGTGTAGTCCAGTTCCGTGGCACAACCAGCCTCTTTCCAGAGCACATCATCGATGTTGCGGAAGGTTTGTTCGAACATTCAGTCTCCAGCTCTATTTGGATGCACCACTATCGGGTAGTGGGGGGCCTTGCCTGGCGTTCATCACCTTGAACCTGCAGCGTCAACGGCGCCGCTGAGTGTGCTTGAGCGGCTGGCTGAGGCGGCGATCGGCGGCGCCGTGCTGGCGCGGTGCGCCGGGGGTCGGCTGAAAGCTCGGCACCAGATGGCGCTTGCCGTTGCCGATCAGGTCGGCGCGGCCCATGCGGCGCAGCGCCTCGCGCAGCAGCGGCCAGTTGTCTGGATCGTGCCAGCGCAGAAAGGCCTTGTGCAGCCGACGCTGGCGCTGGCCGCGCACCACGCTGACGCGCTCGGCACCGGGTCGCACCGGCCGCAGCGGATTCCAACCGCTGTGGTACATCGCCGTGGCCAACGCCATCGGGGTCGGCAGGAAGCCCTGCACCTGATCAGGGCGGAAGCGGTTGCGCTTGAGCCAGAGCGCGAGATTGAGCATGTCCTGATCGCTGGTGCCGGGGTGGGCGGCGATGAAGTAGGGGATCAGGTACTGCTCCTTACCGGCCTCGCGGGAGAATTGCTCGAAGAGCTGGCGAAAGCGCTCGAAGCTACCGATGTCGGGCTTGAGCATCTTATCGAGCGGCCCGGCCTCGGTGTGCTCGGGGGCGATCTTCAGATAACCACCGACATGGTGCGTGACCAGTTCGCGCACGTAGGCGGGTGAGTGCACGGCCAGGTCGTAGCGCAGCCCGGAGGCGATCAACACCCGCTTGACGCCGGGCACCGCGCGCGCCTTGCGGTAGAGCTGGATCAGCGCCGAGTGGTCGGTCGACATGTTCTTGCAGACGTCGGGGTAGACGCAGGACAGGCGCCGGCAGGCCGATTCGATGGCAGGATCGCGGCAGGCGAGGCGGTACATGTTCGCGCTCGGCCCGCCGAGGTCGGAGATGGTGCCGGTGAAGCCGGGCGTGCGGTCGCGAATGTCCTCGATCTCGGCAAGGACGGAGCCCTCCGAGCGGCTCTGGATGATGCGCCCCTCGTGCTCGGTGATGGAGCAAAAGCTGCAGCCGCCGAAGCAGCCGCGCATGATCGTCACCGAGAAGCGGATCATCTCCCAGGCGGGGATGCGCGCATCGCCATAGGACGAGTGCGGCCGGCGCGCGAACGGCAGCTCATAGAGCCGATCCATCTCGGCGGTGGTCAGTGGGATCGGCGGCGGGTTCAGCCACAGATCACGCTCGCCATGCGCCTGCACCAGCGCGCGGGCATTGCCGGGGTTGGTCTCTAGGTGCAGCAGCCGCGCGGCGTGGGCGTAGAGCATCGAGTCGGCGCGGACCTGCTCGAACGATGGCAGGCGCAAGACAGTGCGAGCGCGCTCGGATGCTCGTGGTGTCCGGCTGCAAGCCTTATCCGTGGGTAAGGCCGATGCGCCAGGTGACGGTTCCGCTGAGTGCCTGTGATGCGTGACAGGACGACCGTCGGCGGCACCGTCAGGGATGCTCGCGTCGATCTCGGTCCAGCCCGCAGGCCGCTCGCCACGACGCGTCAAATAGGCGGTGCCGCGCACATCGCGGATCTGCTGAATCGGCTCGCCACGGGCGAGACGGTGGGCGATCTCGCAGATCGCGCGCTCGGCGTTGCCGTAGAGCAGCAAGTCGGCCTTGCTGTCGATCAGCACCGAGCGGCGCACCTTGTCCGACCAGTAATCGTAGTGCGCGACCCGGCGCAGGCTGGCCTCGATGCCGCCGAGCAGGATCGGTACGTCCTTATAGGCCTCGCGGGCGCGCTGGGCATAGACCAGCACCGAGCGGTCCGGCCGCCGCCCGCCGGTGGCGTCCGGCGAGTAGGCATCGTCGGAGCGCGGACAACGGTCCGCCGTGTAGCGGTTGACCATCGAGTCCATGTTGCCGGCGCCGATCCCAAAGCACAGGTTGGGCGGCCCAAGCGCGGTGAACGCCTCCGCCGAGGTCCAGTCCGGCTGTGCGATGATGCCGACGCGAAAACCCTGCGCCTCCAGCAGCCGGCCCATCAAGGCCATGCCGAACGAGGCGTGATCCACATAGGCATCGCCGGTGACGATGACGATGTCGCAACTGTCCCAGCCGAGCAGATCCATCTCCTCGCGCGACAGGGGCAGCTCGGGCGCGGTGCCGAGCTTATGCGCCCAGTGCTTGCGGTAGCCGAAGAGGTCGGGAGCGGTCTGCATGCGTCACCCGCCTCAGAATTCGTCGCTCGTCGGGCGGGAATGCGTCAGCAAGGGGGGCTGGCGGCTGAGCGCGGATGCGTCGTCGCTCGCGTCGGTCTCGCTGTCGTCGCTCCTGACGCCATCGACGAGAGAGCGCAGATCGGCAACGATCTGCTTCAGCTGGTTGGCCTGGTTGGACAGCTCCTCGCTCGCCGCAGCCGATTCCTCGGCGTTGGAGGCGCTGATCTGGGTCACCTTGTCCATCTGCGAGACCGCGAGGTTGATCTGCTCGACACCGCGCGCCTGCTCGTCACTGGCGGTGGCCACCTCGCTCATCAGCTGGGTGACCTGGGAGCTGGCGCTCACGGTCTCCTCGAACAGGGAGACCATCTCCTCGGCGATCGCTTTGCCGAGGTACTTCTCCAGCTCGGCGGAGACATCCTTGATGCGGGTGGTGTTCTCCTGCGCTGACTTCATCAGCTCGTTGGTGTTCTTGACCTCCTCGGCACTGCGCTGGGCCAATTTGCGCACCTCGTCGGCGACCACGGCAAAGCCCTTGCCTTGCTCACCGGCGCGCGCGGCCTCGACCGCAGCATTCAGCGCCAGTAGGTTGGTCTGAAAGGCGATGCCGTCGATGGTGTTGACCACCTTGGCGGTGCTGTTGGTGCTCTCTTCGATCGCCTTGATGGCGGTATCCAGTTTTTCGAGACGCTTTCGCACCTCCTCCGCAGTGGCACGGGCGGCCTTGACGCCTTGGTCGGCCTTGTCGTTGGCGGTGCGACTGAGGGCATCGGCCTCGCGGGCGTGCTCGGCGTTCTGGCGCGTGCCAGCGGCCATCTCCTCAACACTGGAGCTGGTTTGCTCAAGGCTGCTGGCCTGTTCGCCGGCGCCCTCGGCCATCTGCTGACTACTGATGTTGACATGGCCGCTGACGGTCGCGACCTGCTCGCTGCCCTCCTGCAGGCATTTGACGACGCGATTGATGGGGTCGACGATCGAACGCGTGATCAGCCAGGCGAGGACGCTGCCAAATACCAGCGCGAGCACCAAGCCAATGCCGATGACCAGACTGCTGAGGTTCATCGTGTTCTTGACCTCATTGGCAATCTGTTGCGTGTTTTTCAGGCCGGCATCAGCCGTGACCTGGCATGCCGTGATCAGTTGCCTGCCGGCGTCGGTGCGTTCCAGCGCGAGCCTCTCGCGGGCATTCCAGTGTTCGACCAAGCGTTGCATGGCCGTCTGATAGCCGGCCGCCGCGCTGGCGGTTGCGCTGATCTGTTCCAGCAGGGCCGGATCGCTCACACCGTCTCCAAGCGTGGTGAGCAGACCCTGGATCTTCGGTAGCTTCGTGTCCAAGGCCTGCTCGATAGAGTCGAGGTCATTGAGCGCCTGGGCCCGAAAGACACCGATTCGGGTCTCGTTGCCGAGGCTGACGATGTGGTTGGCGAGGGTGATCGCGCGCTGGCGGCTGGTCATCTCGGCCGCCAATGCCTCGATTTGAGTCTCTAGGAAGGTTTTGGAGGCCGCGACGAAATGGCTCGCTGCACGGTCCATGGCGGCGCGTAGTTGGTCGAGGAGCTGTTCATTGGCGGCGAAATCCTTGGCGGCCTCGAGGCCATAGGCGACGATGGCGGCCTGATAATCGGCCGCGCTTTGCGCGATGGCATCGAGCTGCGCGATGTCTTCTTGCAGACCTGTGATCGGCCTGATGGCGTCGATCTCGGGGGCAATGGCCGTCAGATGCTCAATCGCCTCTTCTCGCAGCGCTGGTTGCTGCCTGGCCTGGGCCTGGAAGTTGGCGACGCGCGCACTGCTGCCAAGCTCGACGATACGGTTGACGGTCTGGACTTTCGCGAGTCGCTCCTCGAGCGCTTGCTCGAACAGTGCATTTTGTAGCTCCAGAAACTCGCGCGCGGCTTGCATATAGTCAGCGGCGTTCTCATCGAGCTGCTGGCGGTTGGCTTCAAACCGCTCCGTCAGTTGGCGTGTCTGCTCCATCAGATCGACGTAGGTATCGCGCGCCTGTTGGGCGGTTGCGATCTGGTCACCCAATGCAGACAGATGCGAGGCGTTTTTGTTAAGCGCCTTTGCATCGACCAGTGCTTCATCCAATAACGTTGCTTCGGCTTTGGCGTCGCTCCAATAGTTGTCGGCCCCGGTCAGGCCATAACCGCGCATGGCGTACATGAGACGGTTAGCGGCACCGCGCAGGCGTGAGGCGACCTCGACTTCGGGCACATACTCCTCGGCCAACATCACCGATTTGTTCTTGACGGCGAGCATGTTGAGGGTGGCAATGCCGCCGAGGAGCGCGATGATCGCGATCAATGCCGCAAACCCTAAAATAATCTTGCTGCTGAGCTTGAGGTCTTGAAACATCTTGTCCTTAAAATCCGTTGTTTATAAAGGATTGTATGGGCTTGCGCGTATGCTGATGCTAGCGCGCGGACAGCACAATGCGACAGCATGTGCGCCAAGACGCATCGAAATGCGTCACTCGGTTCGGCACTATAGCCCAGAATCTGGAGCGCTATAAACGCGCCGAGGTGGTCTTCCGGCAAAACCGATGAGGTGCATCAGATGGCCCCGCTGTATGTGTTGTTGGCGCTAGCAGGCTGGCTCTTGTTGGCGCTGATGGGGGCGTTGCTGCGCGGGCGTGGCGCGCGTTTGCGTGGCGCGCCCTTCGATCGGCGGCCGCTGTTGTCGGCCGATGAATGGCGCTGCTACCACCAGCTTCAGGCGGCGGCAGGCGAAGGCTATCCGGTGTTCCCGCGCGTCGCGGCCCTAGCGCTGTTACAGCCGCTGCCCCGGATTGGGCGTCGGCAGCGGCGCCTAGCGCAGGCTCATTTGCGCGAGGGCTGGGCGGATCTGGTGATCTGCTCGGCCGCAGATGCCTATCCTCTCGCCGCAGTCCGACTCGTGCGCGCTGGAGAGGGGCGACGCGAGCGGCGGATGGCAGCGCGGATGCGATCGGCGTTTGCCGCAGCCGGGATGCCGGTGATCGAGCTGAGCCTGGCCGACCTGCCCACGGAGGAACGTCTTCGGGCCTTGGTGCATGAAGCGCTGGCGATGACCGGTGTCCGCCTGGCGGCGCGCCCGGAGCCAAGCCTTGGCCAGACCGGGCCAAGCCTGGGTCGGGCCGAGCCCCGCCTTGGTCAAACCGAACATGACGATGACGAGGAGGCCGCGTTGCTCTCGGAGCTTTCCGCAGCCATGCGGGACTCGGAGGCTTAGCGCTGATTGAGCGCAGCGCTCGGGTCGAGCCAGAGGCGGCCCTCGGCGCGTTCGACCCGATAGGTACGGATCGGCTCATCGGCCGGTTCATCCTCGGGCTGGCCGGTCTCCAGGCTGAAGCGACTGCCATGCAGCGAGCATTTGATGCGGGTGCCGTCCAGACAGCCATAGGAGAGCGGGTAGTCCTCATGGCTGCAGTTATCCTCGACGGCGTAGAAGCGCTCATCGACGCGAGCGATGATGTAGGGCTTGCTTGCGACCTCGACGCGGATGAATTTGCCCGGCTCGATGGCGTCGGCCTGGGCGACCTCGATGAAAGGTGATTCCATGGTCTTCCTCCCGTTTCAACGCAAACGCCGCGCGGCGGCGCCAGCGTCGAGCACGGCGCGGATACGATCGGCGCCGGCGGCGATGGTCTGTTCGCGCCCAAGATGCCAGAGGATCAAGGCGCCGGAGAAGACTAGGCTGTCGTAGGTCGGGCCGCGCTGGCCCTCCAGCGCCGCCATCCCGGCTTGTGCCGCAGCCTGGGCGGTGGCGGCGATATCAACAGCCACGGCGATGTCGTCGCTCGGCCGGCTCGTGGTGGGCAGGTCGTCCGGCAAGGGCACGGCGCGCACAGTCTGCTCGATGCCAACCTCGGCGGGGTCGATCTCGAACGATTGCTCCTCGCCCCTGTGCTGATAGTTGAAGCAGGCCCCGTTCTGGCGCAGCGAGGGCACGATGCCGCCCTCGACACCGCGCACCAGTAGCGCGGAGTCGTAGCCGGCGTGGCGGGCGAGCAGGGCGTAGATGCGCGGATAGGGTTTGTGTACATAGCCCGTGACCAGATGCGTCTTCTGGCGTCCGTGGATCGGCCGCGCCATGACCTCGACCGTGGTGATGACCTGACGCTTGACGATGGTGCCGCGCAGTGGAACCAGGTCGTGCAGCTTGGGCGCGAAGGCGCGCTGATCGATGTAGGTCCAGCCGATGGCCGGGTCCGAGACGCGCGCTGCGGCCTCGGCGGGGCTCAGGTCGACCGCGATGCCAGCGGCTTGGAGCACATGCCGATGGGTGACGCCGAACTTGGGGCCGACCGCATCGACCCCGTGCGAGACTGCCGGTACGCCGCACTCGGCCAGGATCGGCGCGAGAAAAGGCGAGGCGGGGAGGCAGCGGTTGTAGCCATCGTAGGGATCGGCGAGATCGACCACCTCATCGACCTCGGCAACCACATGCTCGGTCGCATCGCGCACCGCATCGAGGATGCCGCGCTGCTCGTCATCGGTCTCGCGTTTCATCCGCAGCGCGATCAGGAACAGGCCCGCCTGCACCGGATCGACTGCGTCATCGAGGATGGCATTCATGCCGAGGCGCGCCTCTTCCATCGAGATGTCCTTCGACAACTCCGGGCCAGTGGCAATGCGTTGCAGGATCGAGCGCATCGTGCGTTGAGTATCGTTCATGGGCGGGACATCTCGTGGAAGGCGTGTGAAGAAAGGTCGATGGAGCGCTGATGAGCCGAGCGCGAACCCGGCAAAACTCGGGGTTGGTGGGGCTGGCTTCAAGGCGCGCGATGGCGGATGGCTCAATCGCGCCAGCGTTTCGACAAGTCAGCGTAGGCATCGATGCGTCGATCACGCAGGAAGGGCCAGATGCGCCGCACCTGCTCGCTGCGCCGCAGATCGATCTCGGCGATCAGCAGGTCTTCCGCGTCCGCCGGCGCGCGCGCGAGGATCTCACCTTGGGGGCCGCAGACAAAGGAGTTGCCCCAAAAGTGGATGCCGTCCTCCGGGCTATCCTCGGGAGAGCGGGCGGCGAGCGTGTCAGCGGCGGGGTGATGAGCCGTGGGCGTCGGCTCGAAACCGACTCGATTGCAGGCCAGCAGCGGCAGGCCGTTGGCGATCGCATGGCCGCGCTGCACGGTCATCCAGGCATCGAGCTGGCGTGCCTGCTCCTCGGCGTCGTCGCGCGGATCCCAGCCGATCGCGGTCGGGTAAAGCAGCAGCTCGGCACCGGCCAGCGCCATCAGCCGCGCGGCCTCCGGGAACCACTGATCCCAGCAGACCAGCACCCCGAGCCTGCCCACGCGCGTCTCGACCGGCTCGAAGCCGAGATCGCCGGGGGTGAAGTAGAACTTCTCGTAGAAGCCTGGATCATCCGGGATGTGCATCTTCCGATAAACGCCCGCCAAGCGACCGTCGGCATCCAGCACCACAGCGGTGTTGTGGTAGACGCCGGCGCTGCGGCGCTCGAACACCGAGCCGACGATGACCACGCGGAGTTCCGCAGCCAGCGCGCCGAGTCGGTCGGTGGTCGGTCCTGGCACCGGCTCGGCGGCGTCAAAGCATGCGCAGTCCTCGCGCTGGCAGAAGTAATCGCCATTGTGCAACTCCTGCAGGAGCACGAGCTGGCAGTCGGCGGCTGCGGCCTGGCGGCAAGCGCGCGCGAGGGCTTCCCAGATAGCTTGCGCGCTGGCTTGACTTTTATGTTGGACGAGGGCGGCCTTGATCACGAGTGGGAGGCTCCGCGCTGGAGGGAAGGATCGAACATTTGATCTGAGCTGCTGAGGAATTTTGCCACATCGAGTTGGGCGACAAGCGTTTGGATGCGCGCTCGGTCCTGCTGGCCAAGCGCCTGGCGGATCTCCCGACGGGGAGCCTGCCCGAGGCCTGCGGTGGTTGGGCGGAGACGCAGGCGGGGGTATCGTTTCCTCGCGCAGAGCCGGTTTCACTGGCTGGATCTGCTGGAACCGCATCGCCAGTGCACCCTGGAGCGGCTGCAGGCGCAGTCAGTGGCGCTGTGCATTCAGGATACGAGCGAGCTGGACTTAGTAGCCACTACTGGCGATGCTTTTCCTCGATCATACGATCAATGGAACGCACCACTTCGACGCTGGCCTGCTCAGCCTCGCGCATGGCGTCGGCAATGGCTTCCTGGACGTCGATGCTATGCTCCCAACCTTGATCGAGATAGGTGAGCATGCGATGTACGCTGTCATGGACTCGGGCGTGCGGTTGTTCCAGCTCCGCGTAACCGGTCGTGGCGCCGAACAGCTCACGTCCTTGCTTGTCGTGCCATTGGCCTAGACGGCAGTCGTGATGACCGACCTTGATGGGGCCGGTATATCTGGCATCCTGGCCATTGGTATGAATCGCCATGTAAGCGCGCTGTTTTGTGTTGAGATGCGACACAACCTGACTGACCGTGACCTGGCTTTCCTGGGCCTCGACGGTGGTCGCGGTGGCGAGTGAGAGAACGACTTGCATCTCGGCGTTGTTGTTGATCAGGTCTTTCTGATTCGACGCCAGGTCATCGAGCAGGTTGTTGCTGTTAATCCGCTGCACCTCGCTCATCAGCCGATTGTGCATCTTCTCGCGCTGCACCTCCGCGATGCCGTTGAGCAAGAGATTGTGGCTGTTGAGTCCTTGCTGGAATTGGCCACGCAACCCTGAGGTGAACGCCTTACGGTAAAAATGGTAAAAATGCCCTTCAAGATGCAGGCGAAAGGTCGTTGACTCGTCGCGAAAATAGGTCTCCAACTGATCGAGCATGTCGTTCATCTTCCAGCACAGGCGGCCCAGTTCATCGACCTTTCCAATGTTAAGGATGCGCCTGCCGAAGCGACCCTGGCTGATTTCATCGGTGAGTGCGTCGAGCCTGGCGATGGGGGCGAGCCAGCGTCGAACCGCCGTCTGGCCCCAGAAAGCGAGGGCAATGGCCAGGGCTGGAAAAACTGGTAATGACATCCAGTTGTCCCATGCGCCGAGCATCCAGGTTTGCACGGCAGTGGCCAGGGTGAGCCCGGTCAGCGCCCAGAGCAGCGCGGTGAGCTTAGATTGCAAGGACCAGTTCGTCATACCTATGCGGGTACTAAGCCAAGAAGAACGGGATCAATAGCTTAATAAACAGTAGGTTAAGCATCCAATGCTCAATGCTACTGATGATCGACGCATGACACTGATGGTGGTGCTCGCACGACTGGCCGATGATAGGCCAAGCCAGCCGTATTGGTAGACAACCTGAGATCCTACCAACCCACATGGATCTGGCAATAGACCCGATTCTCTGTCAATCATCCTGCCGTCGTACTGACGAACACCTAAGTCGTGGCGAATCTGATTCCGCCGACTTTGTGGTATAACACTTGGTATGACATAAAAGCGGAGTGCGAGAGCACGTGAGGATCTTCAAGAACGCTTGGTTCGAGCGCTTCGCGCGCAAGCAGAAGATCCAGGACGGAATGCTACTTGAAGCCGTACTTCGAGCGGAGCAGGGTCTGATTGATGCCGATCTCGGCAGCGGAGTCATCAAACAGCGTGTGGCACGCCCTGGGCAAGGTCGATCAGGAGGCTACCGGGCCCTGATCTTGTACCGCCAGACGCATTGCGCCTTCTTCGTCTACGGATTCGCCAAGAGCCAGCAGGCCAACATCGGCAACGAGGAAGAAACGGCATTCAAGAAGGCGGCGCGGCACGTCCTTGAGCTGACGGACGAGCAACTCGCTGCGCTGATCCAAAACGGGCAATTCTCGGAGGTTGAACACGATGGCTAAACAGTATCGTAGCGACGCGATGGCCTCGATCCATGAAACCATGGAAGCACTTCAGGAGGTGGGGGCCATCGACAAGCAGACCATGCGCGAATTCGATGACGCTTGTCTGACGCCGGTTGAGCCCATCTCTCCCGAAGCCATCCGCGCCCTGCGTGAGCGCGAGCATCTTTCTCAGCCCGTTTTTGCGCGTTACCTCAATGTCAGCAAGAACTTGGTCTCCGACTGGGAACGAGGCGTCAAGCGTCCCGGCGGGCCAGCGCTTCGGCTTCTGACCGTCATCGAGAAGAAGGGGATTCAGTCAATCGCCTGAACGTCCGCCCCAGTCGAAAGGAAGCTCGCGGCGGTGATCCCTCTCTGATCAGGGCGAAGGACGAACGATAGGCAGGAACGCAGTATTGGTGGCTAGGGCCACAACAACGACTCAGTCTTGATGCCCGCCACAGACTAGCAACGTCCACTGAAGAGGCCATTGCGGTCGCTCGCCGGCGTTTGGCTAGTGTCAGCGACTGGCCAATCGCAGACACTCACCGGCATAGGAGGCGATACCAGACTCGGTTGATTCTGCAGTTTCTGGATATGCCCCTCGCGTTGCTGCAGAGGAGGATGAGAAACACCGGCGCAGTTGCTCGATTCAGATCGATCCTGATCTGACAAGAGCGGAGCCAATTCCTGGCTGCGGAGACCATCACGCACCGCTGCATCGCGAAACGTGCCGAAATCGATGATCTTTCACTGTCGCGGGCGAAGCCGGA
>NZ_JCAQIA010000076.1:0-3452 GCF_059621085.1 Halochromatium sp. NSM3
CGCCAGTTGCTCTCATCGTTGGCGCCGCCCCGGTGGCATTCATCGATGATGATGAAATCGAAGAAATCCGCCGGAAATCGCTCATAATTGGCACCGAAGTTGGGTGCCGGATGGCCCGCCGCATCGCGCCCGGTCATGAAGGTCTGGAAGATGGTGAAGAAGACGTTCCCGTTCTTGGGCACCCGGCCCTTCTTGCGGATGATCTCCGGATCGATACGAACCAGGGCGTCCTCGGGAAAAGCGGAAAAATCGTTGAAGGCCTGATTGGCCAGGATGTTCCGATCCGCCAGGAACAGGATGCGCGGCTGCCGACCAGGCGTGCCCGTGGCGCGTGCCGTCAGACTCCAGCGGGCATGAAAGAGCTTCCAGGCAATCTGGAAGGCGATGGCGGTCTTGCCGGTGCCGGTGGCCAGGGTCAGAAGGATGCGATCTCGACCCGCCGCAACGGCCTCCAGCGCCTGGTTGATGGCGTTGTGCTGGTAATAGCGCGCCTGCCAGAACCCACCCTTGTCCTCGAAGGGGACCGCGCCGAAGCGTTCCCGCCAGGTGTCTTGAACACCACCCTCCACGCCGAAGGTCTCCACCCACAGCGCATCGGGAGAGGGCCAGGCATCCACCGGCCCCTCCGTGCCCGTGCCCATGTCCACACGGTAAATGCCGTCGCCGTTGGTGGCGTAGGCAAATCGGGTCTGCAAACGCTCGGCATACCGCTTGGCCTGGGCCAGCCCCTCGGTCACCGGCAAGCTGCGCTTCTTGGCCTCGATCACCGCAAGCTTCTGGCCGCGATAGATCAGCACATAGTCGGCGATATCCTGCCTGGCCCGTTTGCCGCCGCCCTGCAGCCGACCGAGCGTGATCACCTCACGCCGCACCCGGCTGGCCTCCATCACACCCCACCCTGCCTCCTTCAGGGCCGGGTCGATGAGTTCCGCGCGGGTTTCGGCTTCGTTGAGGCCGGCTTCCTTCACTCTCGAGCTCCAGCCAGCATGTTCATGATCAGACGGATCATGGTCTCCTTGTGGGCGGCATCCGACTCGGCCACCAGCAGGGTCAGTGCCGCGAGGCCCACGTCGTTGATCACCGGCTCACCCGCCGCATTCAGCAGGCGGCCATTACGGTGGAGGAAGTCCACGAACAAGAAGGCCGCGCTGCGCTTGTTGCCATCGGAAAACGGGTGGTTCTTGACCACGAAATACAGCAGATGCGCGGCCTTGGCCTCCACGCTGGGGTAGGCCGGCTCACCAAACACGCTCTGATCAAGATTGCCCAGCAGTGAGTCCAGACCGTCGCCCCGGTCCCGGGCGAACAGATCGGTGGCTTCGCCGCGAGCCATGAGCTCGGACTTCAGACTGTCCAGCGCGGCCCGCGCCTGCTCCAGTGTGGGCAGGCTTCCGCCCGGCTGGGCACGTGGCTCGGTCAGCAGGCCCTCGTCGTAGCGCTGCAGCAGCAGAAAGGTCTGGGCATAGCGGCTCACGATATCCACCAGGCCACGACCGCTGCCCGCGTCCAGCGCCGGGCTTTGCGCGGCCTTGCGCACCAGCGCCAGAGCCGCCTCCAGTTCCCGGGCGTTTTCCTCGAAGCGCTGGCGGCTCAGGGTCCAGCCCTGGGTGAGGTGTTCCCGCAGGACGCGGGTGGCCCACTGGCGGAACTTAACGGCACGGCCTGAGTTGACCCGGTAGCCGACTGAAATGATCGCGTCGAGGTTGTAGTGCTTGACGCGCCGCCGAACCTGCCGCTGACCTTCCTGACGAAGGACCGAGGATTCCTCGGTAGTTGCCTCCTCCACCAGCTCATCGTCAGCGTAGATATTCTTGAGGTGCAGGCCGATATTGTCCGTCGAGGTGTCAAAGACGTCAGCCATTTGCCGTTGTGAGAGCCAAACCGTCTCCTGATCCGTATCCAGCCGGACCTCGACAGACTTGTCGGCTGCGTCGTAGATGATAATCGGTGCCTGGTGTTCCTGGGTCATGTAACTGGCTCCTCCTTGAGAGCATCGGTGAGGCTTATCGGGTCTGCTGTCAGCTCGCCCGAAAAGGCCTTTTGTAGCATGGATTGTTTGAGTTCGGAAAGCGCATGAAGCTTACTGCGATATATGGACTGAACTTCTCGACATTGAACCAAAAGCTCAGATACCTGATCAACCATTTTTCTTTGTTCCGCTAGCTTTGGCACGGACACTCTCAGATTCGAAAGCGCTGCATTACTAAGGTTTAGCATGGTTGCCCCGGAGGATAGCCGCTCAAGCTCCAAACGATATCGAGCCGATCTTAGCATGTAAGCCAAAAAATCCGAGTACATCGTATTTTCTGGCCTCACAAAAAAACAGCCTGTCCCGCAAACCCAACCGCTTTGTTCTTTAGTGACAACAGCACAACGGCCAATCTCACCTCGCCGAGCAATAACAATGTCCCCGGCCTGAAGGACATAAGATTGGAGCCTTTCTCTAGTCTCCAAACTGATCATCTTTCTTACGTCTGGCCGTATTTTACCGTCAACCATGTTTATGGGATTCACGAGAGGAACGCCAACGGACACATAGTCCGACTTATGTAACATCGAACCAAACGGTCCAGTCGATACACATTTTGAGAATTCTTTCAGAGGCCCCTCAATCCATCCCTCGTCGCGTCGGCTGAACACTGCGTTCAAATAACTCTCAAACAACTCCCGGGCATTGGCAAGGTTCTTTTCGGTGTTGGCGACCGCGGTGGCGATTCCCGCGAAGGCTTCATCGAGGATGGCGACGATGCGCTTTTGTTCGGGGAGGGGTGGAACTGGCATTCCGATCTTCTGGATGAAATCATTGGGGACTCGCTTGTGGCCAACGGCACCAGACATCACGCTAGCGCCCGCATCCCGGAAACTATCCTGCGATAGAAAATAGAACAAGAACTCTGCGTCGAGAGACTTATCTGGCCGAAGGACAAAGAATTCGCTGGACCCAAACCCGATCCCGTTCGTTAAGCCTTTCGCAATACCGAGCTTGCCGTTTTCAAAGCACGGCGTAATTTTGGCCAAGAGCACGTCGCCGTCGGCAAAGTACGTATAACTGCCAACTACCGCTTCAAAAGATTTTCCCCCTGTGGGTTTCAACCACTTCTCCCGGATTCCGAGATCATTCATTGGAACGAAGGAAACCAGATCATCATTGGAAAGCCGCTGTCGGGCCTCACTTTTTGGGGGTTTGATTTGACAACATTCACTCAACGGCCTAGTTACCCACCCCTCCCTCATAACATCCCCCGAATCCCTTCCAGGATCTCCTCGCTCTCCCTGTCCAACGTCTCGATCTCGTTGATGATTACCTCGGGATCGCGCAGCGGCGCGGCTTCCGCCTTGTTGGGGTTCTTCACCGACAGATCCACGCTGTCCGGGTCGATGTCCTTCACGTCCACCGTCCCCCCCTGTCAGGATAGAAGTCGTCTGGTTTGATAGAGTATTTAAAACACCCT